>JBOHHD010000089.1:0-21648 GCA_050700515.1 Pseudonocardiaceae bacterium | reverse complement strand
GGATGTAAGCATCATCAAAAGTCTGGCGTGCTTCCACGTCGCCTCACTCCAGGTAAACATTCTTCCCGTATGCGCAGCGTTGGTGTGCATGGGGCCTGGGTAACGGCTGATAATTAGGTCTTTAGGTCCTGGTGTAGCCGGACGGGATGCGGTGCGATCTGGGGGGTCAACCGAGTGAGGAGCAAGTTTATGGCAACCCTGAGCGTGTGGCGGTTCGATTCACCCGGTGGCGCCGCGGAGGCCGCCACGACCCTGGAAACGTTGGAAAAACAACGACTGATTGTCCTGCACGACGCGGCGACCGTGTCCTGGGAACCAGGAGCGAAAAAACCGAAGACCCGCCAGTTGCACAACCTGGCAGGAGCAGGCGCGCTCGGCGGTCTGTTCTGGGGCCTGTTATTCGGCCTGCTGTTCGTCATGCCGGTGCTGGGCATGGCGATCGGCGCTGCGGCAGGCGCATTGAGTGGATCGCTGGCCGATTTCGGGATCGATAATGAATTCATCAAGCGCGCCCGCCAAGAGATCACTCCGGGAACGTCCGCGCTTTTCGTCCTGAGTTCCGACGCGGTCGTGGACAAGGTCCGCGATGCCTTCAGCGGCCAACACGCGGAGCTGCTGTTCACCAACATGTCCGAAGATCAAGAAAAAGCACTGCGCGAGGTGTTCGCCGAATAGTAGTTCCTCCCACCCAGGGCCACCGCTACGGGCCGGCGGGGGCACCAGGTGGGACGAGGCCAGCCGGTAGCAGATGATCGGATACCGGCACGAAGCGCTGGGCTTCGGGGTCCAGGAGCAGCAACCGGGCGGTGGAGATGTCCAGGAACAGGCCCGTCACGTGCAGCTCGCCCGCCGCGAGGACATCGCGCACCGCGGGGTGGGTGCTCAACACCTCCACCTGCCGGGCGACGTTGACCATGGCGAGCTGGTCCACCTCGGGCCGGCCCTCCTCCGCCGCCGCGACACCGACCGGGTGCCCTGCACGCAGCGCCTCCAGACTCGGCACGCCCCAGCGCAGCCACCTGCCCAGCGACCCGTTCATGGTCTGGCCGCCGAGCAGACTGTGCATCGCCGCGCAGGCGGAATGCCCGCAGACCAGCATCGAGGGCACCCTGAGGTCGTTCACCGCGTACTCCAGTGACGCGGCAACCGAGGAGTCGGAAGCGTGTCCGGGGGGTGGTACCAGATTGCCGATATTGCGCACTGTGTACAGATCGCCGGGCCCACTGCTGGTGATCACATTGGGCACCACGTGCGAGTCGGTGCAGGTGAGGAAGAGCGCTCGGGGACGTTGCCCGTCGGTCAACTTTTCCAGATGCGGGAGCACCTCGGGCAGCGAGCGGCGGTGGTACTCCCGCACCCCGGTCAGCACGGTCCGCAACGAACCGTGATCCTCGTGCTGGGCCTGCCACACCCACCAGGGCGAGAACGCGCGCGGCAGCGCCGGCATCCGCACCCGCCGGTTGGTGCCCTCGCCGTCGCCCTCACTATCGCTGTCGCGCCGCGCCGGGCCCACCTCGTCCACCATGACGGTGCCGCCGTTGGCCTCATACTGCCGCTGCCAGCTGGCGAGGTGCTCATAGGCGGCGTGATCCAGGAAGTCGACCGCCAGCTCCACGACGACATAGCAGCGGGCCGGCACCTGCGCCAGCACCCGGGACAGCCGGGGGACCGACAGGAAGCTCAAGGTGCCCTCGACCACCACCCGCCAGTGGGCCGGTCCCTCCTCCGACTCCGGGCGTACCCGCTCCGCGTGCACCACCGACCAGACCACCCGGCGCAACACCAGCAGCAACGAGAGCCCCAGCCCGATGAGCACGCCCTCCAGCAGATTGAGGAACACCACGCCGGCCATCGTGACCAGATAGATCACCAGCTCGCCCTGCTGATGGGCGGTGCGCAGATCGGCGATCTTGACCAGACCCAGTCCGATCACCACCAGCAGCCCGGCCAGCGCGGCCAGCGGGATCAGCTCGATCAGCCCGATGAGCAGCACCGTGAACAGCAGTATCCAACCGCCATGCAACACCGCCGACGCGCGGGTCCGCGCCCCGGCGGCGACATTGGTGGAGCCCCGGACGATCACGCCGGTCACCGGCAGGCCCCCGAGCATCCCGGACGCGGTGTTCGCGGCGCCCTGGCCGAGCAGCTCCCGATCGAAGTTGGTCTTCGCCCCACCGCTGAGCTTGTCCACCGCCACCGCGGAGAGCAGGCTCTCCACGCTGGCGATCACGGCCACGGTGAGTACACCGGTGAGCACACCGCCCCACATGCCACCCGGGACGTCCGGCAGGTGCAACGAGTCCAGCAAGGAACCGGGCAGGACCACCCGCTCCACGTCCAGGGCGAAGATGCTGGCCAGCGCCGTCGCCCCGACCACAGCCACCAGCGGCGCCGGGAGGGTCGGCAGTGGGCGGGGCAACCGCGGCCAGATCAACAGCACGGCGATCACCGCCAGACCCACCACAGCCGCGGGATCGTGAATATCGAGCAGCTGGCCCGGCAGGTCGACGAGATTGGTGATCGCGTCGGTTTCCGCCGAACCACCGAGCAGCACGTGCAGCTGACCGAGCGCGATCGTGATCCCGATGCCGGCCAGCATCGCGTGCACCACCGCCGGGGAGATCGCCAGCGCCCCCCGGGCCACCCGGCTCACACCGAACACCACCTGGAGCAGGCCGGCGCCTACGGTGATGGCGCAGGTGACACCCCAGCCGAACTGCTCGATCAGGTCGGCCACCACGACGACGAGCCCGGCGGCGGGCCCGCTGACCTGCAGCGGGGATCCGCCGAGCAGTCCGGCCAGGATCCCGCCCACGACGGCGGCGATCAATCCGGCCATCACCGGTGCCCCGGTTGCCACCGCGATGCCGAGCGACAAGGGCACCGCGACGAGAAACACCACCAGCGAAGCCGGAACATCATGACGCAGCACCGTCCACGCGCGGCGCTGTCTGAAGGGCAACGATGCCACGGCAGGCGGTGAAGGTCGCAAGTGACAGCCTCCAGGGTCGACCGGGGGTTGCTACCGAGATTCATCCCCTCAAAACTGAATGCTTCCAGGATTTCCGAGCTGACCGCGCTGAATTGTTCGGCTCCGGAGCCTCTTCACCCGATCGCGTAGCGTGACGATGCTCACACAGCGATAGCTGCGGCCAGCATGGCATGGGTGATCCGGGCCAGGTCCGCCTCACCGGTGATGTAGGGGGGCATGGTGTAGACAAGGTCCCGGAAGGGGCGCAACCACACGCCTTCGGCCACGGCGGCGGCGGTGGCGGCGCGGAGATCGACCTCGTGATCGAGCTGCACCACGCCGATGGCGCCGAGCACCCGGACGTCCGCCACGCCGGGTAACTCGGTCGCGGGAGCCAGGCCCGACCGTAAGCCTGTCTCGATACGGCGGATCTCGGCCCGCCAGTCCTGGCCCAGCAGCAGGTCGATCGATGCGCGCGCGACTGCGGCGGCCAGCGGGTTGCCCATGAACGTGGGGCCGTGCGCGAGCACGGGGACCTCGCCGCGCGAGATCGCCTCGGCGACCCGGGAGGTGCACAACGCCGCGGCCATCGGCAGGTAACCACCGGTGAGCGCCTTGCCCACGCACATCACGTCGGGACTGACCCCGGCATGATCGGCGGCGAACAACTCCCCCGTGCGGCCGAATCCGGTGGCGATCTCATCGAAGATCAACAGCACGTCGTGGGTCAAGGTGAGCTCACGCAGCACATGCAGGTAGCGCGGGTCATGAAAACGCATCCCGCCGGCCCCCTGCACCACCGGTTCGACGATCACCGCGGCCAGTTCGTCAGCATGCCGAGCCACCGCGTCGGCCAGCAGCCCCACGTACGCCGGGTCCAGTTCCGCGGGGGGTGCGGGCACAAAGACCTGCCGGGCCAGCACGTCGCTCCACAACGCGTGCATGCCGCCGTCGGGATCGCAGACGCTCATCGCGCCGAAGGTGTCGCCGTGGTAGCCACCACGCCAGGTGAGCAGCCGGTGCTTGGCCGGCCGGCCCAGCGAACGCCAGTGCTGCAAGCACATCTTGATCGCGACCTCCACCGACACCGAGCCGGAGTCGGTGAGAAACACGTGTCGCAGGGGTTCGGGCGTGATCTCCACCAGGCGCTCGGCCAGCCGGACGGCGGGCTCATGGGTGAGACCACCGAACATCACGTGACTCATCCGCCCCAACTGGTCACGTGCTGCCGCGTCGAGCACCGGGTGGGCATACCCGTGGACGGCCGCCCACCAGGACGACATACCATCAACGAGCTCCGTCCCGTCGGCAAGCAGCAGCCGGATGCCGGATGCGGCACGGACCACCAGCGGATCGACGCGCCCCGGCATGGGTGCATAGGGGTGCCATACGTGCGCCCGGTCGGTGGCCAGCAGTTCCTGCACGACGTTCATGATCTACCAGCCTACGGCGGGTCTCAGCCGCGGCCCAGCACGGAAAGTGAGCACACCGTCCGTGTAACACTCTTCAGGGTAGATACGATGACCAAAAGTGAGCGATCCACTACAGCCACACCCGAGTCATCCTCAATGATCACCCATAAGATATAACTAAGGAGAGTTGCTGGTGACTCAGCGGTACCAAAACTGCGCCGCTCCTGCTTTGTCGACCGCCGAGTCTGCCCCGATGATGCCGGGGCGCGCGCAGAACTCGCCGATCCAGACAAATCACCTGACAAGTACGGCTACCCCGGCTGGCAGCTACATCGAGATCTCCCAGCAGACGGACGCCGGCGGACGGAGGGCACCTCTGAGAGCTATCCGGATAGCACTTGTCATCGACACGAGCCTGGTTCGGGGGGCGCTTGCTGCGCTGCTGTCCGGCGAGGAAGACATCGAGGTGGTCGCCGGTATGGCAATGGGGGACCGGGTGATCCCCACCGTCATCCGACACCAGCCCGACGTCGCTGTTCTGGACATCGAAATGGGGGGGGCGAACATGCTCAAGATCGCGAGGGCATTGCACAAGGAGGTGCCCAGCTGCCGGGTGGTGGTACTGGCCACGGCGCGACGACCGGGCCTGCTCGTTCGAGCGCTCGACATCCCCGTGGCGGGCGCGGTGGACACCAATGCGCAGCCTCGGCGGTTGCTGGCCACCATCCGGCAGGTCGCCAAGGGCCAGAAGGTGATCGATCCGGCCCTCGCGGTTGCTGCGATCGGCATGACAAGCAGCCCCCTGACGCCTCGGGAGCTCACCGTGCTCGAGCTCGCGGCGGACGGAGCATCACCGCCCGAGATCGCCAATCAGCTCTTCCTCAGCCGCGGGACGGTGTGCAACTACCTGTCGCGCATCATCACCAAGCTGGGCGCCCGGACCCGCATCGACGCCATCCGAATCGCCCGCGAAGCGGGCTGGATCTAACTCCCGTCCCCGTTGCTCCCCGGCCGGGGAGGCATCAGCGAGATCACGGTTTCGGTGGACTCTCCGGCGCCGAGGTCCACCTCGGTCGTCACCGGCGCGTAACCGGTGGCGATGACCTTGTAGACCCCGGCGTCCAGGTTGTCGAAGACGAATCTCCCGTCGCGGCCGGTGATGACCGAAGCCACAACGCGCCCGTCAGCAGCGACCACGCTGGCCAGCGCCTCCAGTACCGGCGCTCCCGTGGTGGCGGTGCACACCGTACCGGCCAGTTGCACCCGGGCCACCACCTCCACATCACAGCTGACCTGCCCGTCGAGGGGCACCTCAACACTGCGGGCCGTGGGCCGTCGGGACTCGGCCGCCACCGTGAGCGTGTACTGCCCCTGAGGGAGTTGGAGGAAGGCGAATCGGCCGTCGGATCCGGTGGTGTCCGTGGCCACGACGTCGCCTTGACCGTCGACGAGGGTGACCACCGCGTTGCCCACCGCTTGCCCGGTGTTCACGGTGGAGACGATACCGGTCAGGCCGGCACCACCGCCGCCGGAGAGCACGACATCGTGGCGTACCGCCGTGTCGGTCACGGCTACCAGGGTGGCGGTCGGCTGGTGTCCCTTCGCGGCACAGATGACCAGGTAACTGCCACTGGTGGGCGGAGTGAGCCGGTAGTGCCCTACGGAATCGGCGCAGTCCCGGTCCAGTTGCCTGCCGGAGGGATCGGTCAGCGTCAAAGTCGCCGCAGCCAGCGGGGTCTGCCCACTCCTGACCTGTCCAAAGATCAACAATTGATCCCGATGACCCGCTGCGGCCGGACCCACTGCGGCGAACGATGGTGGAAGTTCGAGTACGGTGCCGGTACCCGTGGACTGGACAGCGCGGTGGGCCCCGACCGAAGGCCGATCGTCGCCGACGAGGCGACGCCTCAGCACGGACGCCAGAACGGCCGACTCGCGCGCTGGTTCCCAGCCGTTGGTGGCGAACGCCGGCGTGGCCCCGTTGCTCACCCACGCCGGCCTGACCACAGGGCCGGCAGAGGTCACGGCGTCCGCCTCGGAGACAGCCGACCCGACCTGCCAGTGCCCCAGCAGCTCCCGGTACAACGGCGAGGTCGACAGCAACGTCAGGTGATCGCCCGCTACCGCGCTGACCCCGTCGAGCACCAGGGTCCTCCGTGCCCGCAGAGCGGAGCTGACCCGGTGCGCTATCACGATCAGGGTGCCGTCACGGTCAGCGAAGGCCTCTTCGACGAGTCGCTCAGCGGAGGGGTCGAGATGGCAGGTGGCCTCATCGAGCACGACCACGGGCGCGGCGGAAATGTAGGAGCGCACCAGTGCGATGAGTTGGCGCTGCCCTGCGGACAGTTCCTCCGGTGCGAACTCGGCCGAGACCCCACCGAGCTTGGTTATCAGCGCCTCCGCCCCGAGAGCCGATACGGCGTTGTCCACCTGCCGAGCGGTGGCAGTGGAACACAGGTAGGTGAGATTGTCCCAGAGCGTGCCCGCGAAGACATAGGCTTCCTGCGGGATCAACGTCCGGAGCTGGGCCAGCTGGTCAGGGGGCAATTCGGCGGCGATCGCACCGTCGAGCTCGACGGTGCCCGAGTCGGGTCGCAATAACCCACACAGCAGGCCGGCCAGAGTGGACTTGCCGATGCCGCTCGGCCCGACGATGGCCAGGTGGTCACCGGCCGGCACGATCAAATTGAGATCTCGCAGCACCGGTTCGGCGTGCGGACCGTATGCGAATGTCACCCCGCGCAGAGTCAGGTCGGGCCCGGCGCTCCTCATGCGAGCCGTACCTCCGCAGGTCGTGGTCTGCTTGCGTCGAGAATGACGGGGGGCGGTGCGTACGAGTCGAGAATGCGACCCAGTGTCACCACGAATCGAAGCCCGCTGCCGCCTACCCCGGCCATGAAGGTCTGCAGCGCCGGCTGGAGTCCGAACAGGACATAGGTCAGTCCGCCCATGATGGCGCCGGTGGTGAGCCCATGGCCGACCAGCCAGGGACCGGCGAACAGCACGATCAGCAGCGGCAACCAACCGCCGATGGCGAAGCAGAGCGTACGCAGCGCCGCCACCTTGGCCAGCGCCCGTTCCGCGTCGGCCTGCTCGGCTATCGGCCCGGCCACCATGGCCCCGGCGTGCTCCTCGGCGCCCTGGGCGACCACATCCCGGGTCGCGGCGAGTACCAAGCCCGCGGTGGTGGCCAGCCGCTCATCGGCGAATACGGACGCCCGCTGTCGGGCGGCGGACAGTCCGAGCGTGGCCAGGAACGCAACCAAGCCGATCAGGAACGGCGGCAAGATCAGCAACGCAATCATCGGCGCGATCGACAGCAGGCCGATGACCACGCCGACAAGGGTGACGAGGAAGCCACGGATCACCACGAGCAGCCCTGCATAGGTGTCCCGGACGACTTCGACCTGGCGGGTCAACCGGGCCAACGCTCCGTCATCGGCGTGGCCGGCGATGCCCTTGCGCAAGGATCCGCCCACCACCCGGCGAACGAGATCGTCGCGGAATGGCTCGACCAGATCACCGAGATGGTGGAACACCTTGCGTGATCCGGCGGCGCCGACGAAGGAGGCCAGAATCATCCCGACCAGCCAGGCCAGGCCCACGATCGGGCGGCCGGCGAGGAATCCGCTGTCGACGGCGCGGGCGACGGCGACGCCGGAGACCGCGGCGGGCAACGCCTCCGGGACCGACCACGCGACGAGCGCGAGTAAGGGCCGGCGACGCAATGCGGCGACGCCGAAGCGTATTTCCCGTCTCATCCGAATACCTTCCGGTAAGCCGGCTCATCCCACAGCCGCTCATGCGGTCCCGTTGCGCGCACGTGTCCGTTCTCCAGCCACACCACGAGATCGGCACGGGCCGCGGTGGACACGCGATGTGTGACGATCAGCCGAGTACGCCCGCCGTGGTCGCCGGTCAGCGTGCGGCTGATCTGCATCTCGGTCACCATGTCAAGGCTGGAGGTGGCGTCGTCGAGCACGAGCAGCCGCTCGGCGTGCCAGGCTCGGGCCAGGCCGAGGCGTTGCGCCTCACCGCCGGACATCGGGGCGTCGGCAAGCAGCGTGTCGTATCCCTGCGGGAGCCGGCTCACGAACTCGTGCGCGTGGGTGGCCCGTGCCGCCGCCCGTACCCGGTCCATATCGAGCCCCATGCCAATCGCATCGGCGACCGTCCCACCCAACAACACTGGGCGTTCAAAGGCACAGCCGACGGCCACGCGCAGCGCCTGGTGGCTGAACTCGCCCAGCGGCACGCCATCGAGCAGCACCTGTCCTTCGTCCGGCTCACGCAACCGGGCAGCGAGCGCAGCCAACACCGACTTGCCGGCACCGGAGCGTCCGACGACGGCGATCGCGGCCCCCCCGGGAAGGGTCAGGGTGACCTCATCCAGCAATATCGCCTCCCCCCCTCGGGCAGTCACCTTGCGGAACTCCAGGCGTCCGGGGCCGTCGGGCAGCGCGCGCCGACCGTAGTCGACCGGCGCCACGGTCAGCACCTCCGCAGCTCGGTTCGCGCCGGCGCGAGCCCGCGCCAGCCCGCCGAACACCCCGGTCAGGCCTCCGAGCCCGGCGCCGATCACCGCGTACTGGACCGCCGCGAACAGGTCTCCGGCGCTGATCCGGCCGTGATAGAGGGCCAGCCCGCCTACGGCGAGCACGGCGACCATGACCAGGGGACCGACCACCGCGGCCTGGGCGACGGTGCGGGAGAGCACCTGCCAGCTCCGCCTGCCCTCGTCATGCAGGTTGGGTAGCTGCTCCAGCACCCGCAGCTCTTCACGCTCGATGGTGCCTGCGGCGGCGATTGTCCGGACGCCGGCCAGCGACTCGGTGAGCCGGGCGGCGATACGGCCCTGCGTCTGCTGGTAGGAGGTGACGACCACGGCGGTCCGCCGCGTGAAGGCCTGTAGCACCAAAAGGACGAGAGCGACCCCACCGAGAAACGCGGCCGCGATCCAGATGTCGATGTAGGCAAGCAACACCAGGCTACCGATGGGGGGCAGCACGGAGGTGCCGACCGTCACCACGCTCGGGCCCGCGTTGGCGGCATCTGCGGCATTTCCCGAGATCCGGCTCACCAGATCACCGGTGTCGAACCGGCGGGAACCATCAGGACCGATCGCGAGTAGGTGGCGGATCAGGCGGTTACGCAGCCACGCGGTCGTGCCGGCCACGCAGGCCGTAGCCGCGAACGTATCGACAAGATCGACGACAATCCCGAGGAAGATCAGCCCAGCCGCCAACGCCAGCCAGTACTCACTGTTCCCACCGGCCACGATCTCATCCACCGCGCGGCCGAGCACGGTCGGCAGAGCCAACGAACTCAGCGTGCCCACCAAGGCGGTCACGCCGATCAGCGGCAACCATGCGCCTCCCCGCCGCGCGATCGCGCCGAAGGTTTCCACGCAATCTCCTAGTGCTAGCATGGAGAGCTACGATCAGGACGCGGTCCCGGGCGAGCAGCAATCGCCCGGGACCGCGTCCTTTGTTCAGCTAGACAGCGTTGGCTGTCAGTGGCAGATCAGAACGCTCAGGCCGGAGCTGCCGTTGCACAGGGTCACGCTGAGGTTGCTCGGGCAGCTGTGGCCGCTGTTGGAGCTTCCACCACCAGCGGGGGCACCGGTCTGGGGGGCGTCCATGGCCTGCAGGTCGAGAATCGACATTGTCTTTCTCCTTCGGATATCAGTGAATCGAGGAACCCGCTCCCATTGGCGCGGGGGTCTGTGGGTTCGGCGCGGATGGGCGCCGGGTGGGGGCCAGCAGCGGGATGTGCACCGGCTCGTCATGCAGTACCGCGCCCAGCGCGAGCAGCACCCCGGCCGTGCCGGTGGCGAGGTCCATCGACAGCCGCATTAGCTCGGTACCGGGGAAGGCCATGCCGTCGGCGAAGGGCAGCGCATGCCAGGCGAGGCCGCGCACCTGCTTCGCCACTCGGGGGTCGGTGATCGGCGCGGATGACCGGCCGGCCAGGTAGAGCAGGATGCCGGCCCGTCCGGAGAACAACCCCGGCAAGACGTACATCGTCGAGCTGGCGGCACGCTCGATGCCACGAAGCGCCTCAGCGAACTGCTCGTCGTCGCGGCGGACGAGGTACTCGTCGAGGACCAGGCCGAGGCCGACGCTGCCCATGTCGAGGTAGGGCATGGTCCGCCAGCCCTCGTTGATCTCCAGGTTGCCGTTGTCCCGGACGATGCAGCATCGCAAGTCCTGCCGCAGCGCCATCGCTGCACGATCGAGAAAACCGGGGTCACCGGTGTCGTCGTAGGCCCTCAGCAGCAGTAGAGCCTGACCGGCCCGGCCACGGAGCAGGCCGGCATACGGGTGCGTCCCGCCGCTTATCGTCGGTTGCGCGTCCTCGCCAGCCTCGGGGAGGCCCAACTTCTCGGCGACCAACTCGGCAGCCCGATGGGCGGCCAAACGCAGTGCCGGCTCACCGGTGCGGTCGGCGAAGTGCAACAGGTTGAGCCCGACTCCGGCCAGCCCGGTACCCAGGTCCGGCCCGAGTGTCTCCCACTTCTCCCGGGAGCAGATATCGAGCGTGTCCAGCGCCTCTTGGCGGTAGCCAAGGTGATCCAGGGCGAAGGCGGCACCGTGCAGTCCATCGTAAAGGCCTAGTCGAGTCCCGCTGGCCGGCGTCGTCACCCGGCTCACCAGCCACTCCTCGAACTGTGGATAGCGACCCCCACCGGTGACGGACAGGGCATAGAGCACTCCGGCCGCACCATAGGCCAGGCCGAGACCGCCCACCGCGAACTGTTCAGGATCACCGGGGAAGAGGCGATCGTCACGCTCGGGTGTCGCACTCGCCACGATCGCGCGAACCAGGTCGTCACGAAGCTGTGGCCACTGAGCGGGATCCGGCTCGATCCGAGGACTCGGTGGCAGTGGAGTCGTCGACGGCGCGATCACCTTGACGGCGGCGGCCAGGTACTCCGGGGACACCGGGAAGTGCTCGGCAATGATTTCGGCGTAGTGCTGCGCCTTGGGCCGGTGCAGCCCTACCAGCTCAGTCATCGGCAGGAACAGCGACAGCCGCAGGCACGCCAGGGCATAGCGGTCGATATCGAAACCGGTGGCAGACGGTGGGGCCACGAAGCCTTGGTTGCCCAGCCCGGGTCGGACGGCATCCTCGACCGGCGTGGTCACCTCGAAGTCCAGCAACCTAATTGTATTGTCCGGCCGGACGATGACGTTGAACAAGTGCAGGTCACCATAGACAAGACCTCGTCCGTTCACCGCTGTCAGCGTTGCTTCAACCTGACGATGAATATCGACCGCCCAATCGGCGAAGCGAGCATAATCATCAGGTCCGGCTGCCGGATCCGTCAAGGGGTAGCGCTTGACGATTGCCCCTCCCAGCACATCACCGTCAATGTATTCCATGACCATGAAGCGGTGCTCCCCCAGCCAGAACAGGTCGAACACTCGAGGAATACCTGGAATACCGGCCAACCGCTGGAGAATTTCGTGCTCGCGCTCGAGACGCAGTATCGCGTCATGGCCCCAGGTATCGAGACCTGAGTGCGGTCGACCCTCTTTGAGCACCACTTCTTCGCCGGTACGAGTGTCCCGGCCAACGTAGATGCCACCACCGTTGGAGAAGTGCACGACCCGATCGATGGTGTATGGCAGGTCGGCAACGGTGACGGCGTTGCGCGCTGCCAGATGCGGGGCGAGAAAGTCTGGCAGCGGCACCCAGGGTGGTAGATAGAAGACTGGATCGCGGCGATCGAGCACCAGGTTGCCATCGGCATCGGCGATCGCAGCCACCACATCGCCCCGTTCGTTGACTGTGTACTGCATGGCGAATGCCCCATAGCGAACGTAGAGGGGTCCCTTGCCCCAGCGCAGGTCGGTAAGGATGTACGGGCTCGGCTCGCCATCCAGTATTTCACCGAGCTCATGGAGGATCTTCTCGCACACGGAGTCGCTCGCCGGGTAGATGGTGACGAGCTTGCCACTGTAGCCGCGGGGAGCGTACTTGGAGACCCGCATCGTCAGAGCGTTCTTCGAACGAAGGAACTTGAACTCGATACCGCGCGGTACACAGTAGTCCCATACCGCTTGGAGTATCCGTTCAGCATTCTCCAGCGTGGCCGAAGCGTGAATCTTCCAGCCCTGGGCGGGCAATCCTCCGGTACCCGGATCGATGACGAACCAGTCATCCTGCTCGTAACGGAGCCAGCCCTCCGGCAAGGGGTGCTCAGCGATCGGGAAAGACGCACCGGCGGTTTGCTCGGAATGCATCGCGTCGTAGAACGACGGATCCGCCATCACAAACGCCTCGTACCCCTTGGCCATGTCGCCTCAACTCCGCTCGTCGGTGTCGAGAGCAATAATCACGGCACGGCGACCATCGTGATAGTGGGCTCCCTCATAAGTCTCACATGCGGTTATCACCCCTCTAATATGTAAAACTCACTACTCCAGGCCGCCCACCAGCCGACCATCCCCCAAATCAACTCACTCGGACCCGAATCCCCAGGTGGTCTCCGATGCGAACGCGGTGATGGCGGCACTGACCGGACACCGCAGGCGCCGACTGGTCACCGCCGTGACCGGGGACCCGTCGTGCGCCGCCGGAGCCGGCTGGGGTGCCAACCAGGGCGACGCAAGGACTACAGCGACCGCAGGCCCCTCGGACTCTCCCGCTTTATGTGCACTGTGAACAGCTCACATGCCACCTGTGAAAAATGTCAGTATCGCGAGCAAGAAAGGGGGAACTATGCTCGTCCACTGCATCCAGCTCGGTTACCTCTGCAACGAGCCTTGTCACGAATCAACGAGACCCATGCCGCTAGCGGAAGGGGAAGGAGTCCCTGCGTGACCAGCACTGAGCGGATCAGACAGAAGTACGACGAGATCGCCGACCGTTACGAGAACATCTTCTTTTACGTCGCCGACGCCGGACAACAGCTGGTGGACTATGCCGACCCGGAGCGGGGAACCCGAGTGCTCGATGTGGGAGCCGGGCGTGGGGCGGTCGCCCGCGCCGCACTCGCGAGGGGTTGCATCGTCACCGCCATCGACGCGTCCGCGGGCATGGTTGAGCGGCTTGGCTCGGACTATCCCGAGATTACCGCCCGGCAGATGGACGCCGGTCAGCTCAACTTCGCCGACAGCTCCTTCGACCTCGTCACCGCGGGTTTCGTCGTGCAGGTGCTGGACAATCCGGCGGCGGCGCTCGCCGAAATCCGACGCGTGTTGGCGCCGGCAGGGCTGGTCGCGCTGTCGCTGGAAAAGCAGTCAGTCGGGCGTCTGCAATGGCTGCACCAGTTGCACGCGGAATTTTTTCAGAGTCCCGATCCCGCTGACACCGCCGTAGATGAGGGCACTGCGGAGGAAGGTGCCGTGGATCAGGACGTCGACTATCTCACGGATCAGAAACTCGATACCCTGCTGGCTGAGGGCGGTTTCGTCAACCTGATGAAGAAAACCGTCGAGATGCCCCTTTCGCTACCCGATCCACAGGCCCTGTGGAATTGGTTGGTCCCCCAGGGACTGACAGAAATACTCCGGTCGATACCGGATGACCGCAGCGCCGAGTTCCGTAGGCGATTTTTCCTCGGGGCCGAGCACATGCACACCCACGGTGGTATCGTTCTCGAATTCAGCGCGACACTGCACCTGGCACATGCACCCAGGTGAAAGAAAGCTCGGCTTGACCGGCCCGCTCAACACGGCGGAGCCGAACCGGAAGTGGGTATAGTTTATGGTCCGAATCCGCTCGGCAAAGTTCGAATTGCACCGCGAAACGCTGCCCAATGGACTGCGCGTGGTGTTGGCCCCGGACCACTCCGCACCAGTGGTCGCGGTGTCCGTTCACTATGATGTGGGGTTCCGATCCGAACCGGAGGGTCGCACCGGATTCGCACACCTGTTCGAGCATCTGATGTTCCAGGGCAGCGAGAGCCTGGAGAAACTCGCGCACTATCGGTGTGTGCAGAGGTCGGGTGGAGTCGCCAACGGAACCACCCACTTCGATTACACGGCTTACTACGAGGTACTGCCCTCTGCTGCGCTGGAGCGCGCGCTGTTCCTGGAGGCCGACCGGATGCGGGCGCCCCAGATCACCGCGGAGAACCTGCGCAATCAGGTCGACGTGGTCAAGGAGGAGATCCGGCTCAACGTGCTGAACCGGCCCTACGGTGGATTTCCATGGATCACGCTGCCCCCGGTGCTCTATGACACCTTCCCCAATACGCACAACGGATACGGCGACTTCATCGAGCTCGAAGCGGCCACGGTAAACGATTGCGCGGCGTTTTTCGATACCTACTACGCTCCGGGTAACGCGGTGCTCACCGTGGCCGGGGACCTTGACGTGGCGACCACCCTGGAGCTGGTGCACCGACACTTCGGTGACGTACCTGCGCGTCCTGTCCCGTCCCGACAGTCATTCGCCGAACCGCCGCCGGACCGGGAACGCAGGTTCTCGCTACCCGATCCGCTCGCCCCACTGCCTGCCGTGGCCCTGGGGTACCGGCTACCCGATCCGGCCACAGACCTCGACGGCTACCTCGCGCACGAGCTGCTTGCCTCGATGCTCACCGGTGGTAATTCCTCCCGTCTTGCGCAGCGGCTGCTGCACACCGACAGGCTGGTCATTGACATCAACGCACGGTGTGGCCTTTTCGCGCCGCTGGACGTCCGCGATCCGGACACCTTCTCGATCACCGCGGTCCTTTCCTCTGAGGCCGACGTGCAGCAGGTGGTCGACGCAATCGACGAGGAGATCGAACGGCTCGCCAAGGAGGAACCCACCCCTGCCGAGATGGCTCAGGTTACCGCCCGGAGGGCCACGTTGCTGTTCCGAGAGCACGACCTGATCACGTCCCGGGCACTGGCCATCGGCACCTTCGAATTGCTGCACGGGCGTGCCGAGTTGGTCGCGGCGCTGCCGGCCATGGTCGCTGCGGTTCATCCGGGCCAGCTCGCTGAAGCCGCCGCTGGGCTGCGGCCGGACTCCCGGGGGCTGCTGCTCGTCGAACCGGCGAACGGTGTTGCGGCGGTGAACCGTAGAGCTACGGCGTCGAGGGCAGGCAGGACGGGAGAAATGACGCTGCGCCGCACTGCCGAGGAGATCGGACGGACCGCAGCCGGGCCGCGGACGCTGCCTGCGCTGGGTCAACAGCGCACTCTCAGCGCACCCTGCGCTCTGGACACCGTACTGGACAACGGGCTGCGAGTGATCGCCGTACAACGGTCCGCGGTGCCGATGGTGGAGCTGCGCCTGACCGTTCCGTTCGGCGGCACGGACCGTACTCATGCCGCTCGGGCGGAGCTGCTCGCCGCCACGCTCCTGTCAGGTACACCGCGCCGGGACCGGTTGGAGATCGACAGGGCACTGGCCATGGTCGGCGGTGACTTGTACGCCGGAGCTGACTCGGAGCACCTTTCGGTATCGGGATCAGGGTTGGCCAGCAGGCTGGACGTACTGCTCGACGTGCTCGGTGACGCGCTCACTTCGGCTTCGTACACTGACACCGAAGTGATCAAGGAACGGACCCGCCTGGCGGAGCGGATCATGATGAGACGCTCCCGACCGAACACGATTGCCCGAGAGGCACTCCAACGACGCCGATATGGGGATCACCCCGTCACCCGGGAGGTGCCGGAGGCCGACGATGTGGCCACCGTCGCTCCAGCAGCGCTGCGCACCCTGCACGGCCACTCAGTGGTACCCCGTGGCGCGGTACTGGTGGTGGTCGGCGACCTCACCCCTGAGTACATCGTGGACGCGGTGGACTCCGCGCTGCACGGCTGGCAATCCGCGAGATCCGCCGTCAAACTCGCCCCGCTGCCCGGTCTCACCGGTGCGGACCTGAAGCTGGTGGACCGGCCCGGCTCGGTGCAGTCGCAGTTGCGGCTGTCCGCGCAGGCCGTGCCACGCACCGATGAGCGATACCCGGCCGTGGAGCTGGCGAACCTGATCTTTGGTGGCTACTTCTCCTCGCGCTGGGTGGAAAACATCCGAGAGCACAAGGGCTACACCTACGCTGCGCAGTCCGAGCTGGAGCATACTTCGAATCAGGCTACTTTTTTCGCCGAGACCGACACCGCGAGCGAGGTGACGGCGGCCGCCCTGTTGGAGACGCGCTACGAGCTGGGTCGGATCGCCTTGGTGCCCCCTGATGAGTCCGAAGTGGACAATGCTCGGAATTACGCGGTCGGCGAGCTCACCATTGCGATGTCCTCGCAGTCGGGCCTGGCCAACCAACTCAGGATGCTGGCCACGGCGGGTCTGGGCCTCGAGTGGCTGCGTACCCATTCAGCCCGGCTGCAGGCCGTCACCCCCACTCAGGTCGCTGAGGCCGCTCGAGAATTTCTCGCTCCCGCTCGGTTCATGGGAGTGGTGGTCGGCGACGCCGAGCGGCTGGCCGGACCACTCGCCGCGCTAGGCGGTGTAGAACTGCCCTGAGCGCGAGCCTCGCCAGGGGTTCATGGGGGCACCGGGCCTTCGTCGGGCACCGGACCCACCGTGTCGTGCTGCTCGGGCAACAGCGGGGCGACCGCCAGCTGGTGGGCCGGGGTGCCAGGGCTGGCCGCCTGAACCGTGCGCACCCCGGGCCGGTGAGCCAGATCGTGCAGCGCGGCACCGTCGGCCCGCACCAGAAGTGCCAGCACGCAGGCACAACTCATCCGCAGCCGGTTCGCCTCGGCCGCAGCGACAGCGGCAAGCCGACTGCCGGGTGGCGCCTGCGCGGCCGCCTGGGTCCGGTCCTGCGCAGCAGTCCGGATCGCGGCGGCCAGCTCCGCGACGGGATGTTGGCCGGGCAGATCCTGAAAGATCAGGGCGGTTTGCAGGCCGGGCAGCGGCACCCGCAGCACCACCTTGGACAGGCGCGCCCCGGTTACCAGGGTCGCCGCAGCGGCCGGATCGAGGTAACCGTCAAGCTGCACCAATGCCCACACCTGCGCCCCGCCGGGCGGCGGCAGTGACCGCTGTGCCCGCCGCAGGTAATCGGCCACCGGCTCTGCGGGCTCAGGCCCGAGCCGTTCCACCCCGGGAGATGGGGCCGGCGCTTCCGGCCGCCCGGCTACCACCACGGTGAGAGCGAGCACGCCCAGCAACACGGCGAGCAATACCCAGCGGGCCCGCGGTGTCACCGGACGCACCTACCCCTGTGCCACCCGGGACGCGCCATTGGTTACGCCTCGGCGGCCAGCGTGTCCAGGGCGACACGCAGATCAGGGGGGTCCGGAGTGGTGAACTCCACCCAGCGTTCGTCGGCGGGATGCGCGAAACCCAGCCGGGCGGCGTGCAGCCACTGCCTGCTCAAGCCCAGCCGGGCCGCCAGCGTCGGGTCCGCACCGTAAGTGAGGTCGCCGCAGCAGGGATGGGCCACGGCCGCGAAGTGCACCCGGATCTGGTGGGTGCGGCCGGTCTCCAGAGTCACCTCGCACAGCGACGCCGCCGGGAACGCCTCGATCACCTCGTAGTGCGTCACCGAGGGCTTCCCCCCCGCCACCACCGCGAAGCGCCAGTCATGCTTGGGATGCCGGTCGATCGGTGCGTCGATGGTGCCCCGGGTCGGGTCGGGGTGTCCCTGTACCAGTGCCCGGTAGTGCTTGGCCACGGTGCGCTCCCGGAAAGCCCGCTTCAACGCGGTGTACCCCCGCTCGGACTTGGTGACGACCATCAGCCCGCTGGTGCCCACATCCAGCCGGTGCACAATGCCCTGGCGCTCCGCCGCGCCCGAGGTACTCACCGCGATCCCCACCGCGGCAAGACCGCCGAGCACGGTGGGTCCGGCCCAACCGGGACTCGGGTGCGCGGCCACTCCCACCGGCTTGTCCACCACCACCAGATCGCCGTCTTCGTACAACACCGCCAGCCCGTCGACCGCCGCGGCCGGGGTGACGGCGGGGTGCGTCGCATCGGGCAAGGTCACCTCCAGCAAGGCGCCGGCAGCCAGCCGGTCGGACTTACCCATCCGGTTACCGTCCACCAGCACCACGCCCGCTTCGGTCAGCCCGGCCACCACCGTCCGGGACAGCCCGAGCAGCCGCGCCAGCCCCGCGTCCACTCGCATCCCGTCCAGCCCGTCGGGTACCGGCAATGTCCGGACCTCACTCATCCCGCAGCCTTGCGCCGACGCCGATAACGGCTGCCGTCATAGTCCCGGCCGGTGATGGCCAGCCACACCAGGAATGCGCCACCACAGACGATGGCCGAGTCCGCCAGGTTGAACACCGGCCACACACTGCCGTCCGGCGCCAGCAGGGAGAGGAAATCGATGACATGGCCTCGCAACGGGCCGGGGGCGCGCAACAGCCGGTCCACCAGATTGCCCAGCGCGCCGCCCAGCACCAACCCGAGTGCCACTGCGTAGCCGACGCTGCGCAGCCGGGGGGCCAGGCGCACGATCACCACGATCACTCCCAGCGCGATCAGCGACAACAGCCAGGTCAACCCGGTCGCCAACGAGAACGCCGCACCCGGATTGCGGACGAGCGCGAGATACAACCCGCCGCCGAGCAGCCGCACCGGCGGGTGACCCTGCAGGAACGCGACGGCGAGCACCTTGCTCACCACGTCCAACAGCAGCACGATGCCCGCGATGACGGCGAGCAGTCCGCTCCGACGGCGTCCCGGTGTTCCGCCTTGGTGGTCGGCAACCTCCCCTTGGTGATCTGATCCGGTGGGATGCGGTGGAGCGGGACGCGGTGCGGGGTGCTGCGGTGAACTCACCAGGCCATTGTGGCCGATGCCGCCGCGTGAGGGTCACCACGGTGAGCTCAGCCACCGGTTTCTCCTCGCCAGCGGGCCAGCCGACCGGCCCGGTGCACCGCCCGGATTCGCCGCTCGGCCTGTTCTCGGCTCCCCGCGGTGGTGACCACGAGCATCTGGTCACCCTCCTGCAGCCGGGTGGTCGCCACCGGCGTGAACCCCTTACCGTCGCGTACCACCAGGCTGACCACCGCCCCGGTGGGCAGCCGCAACTCCGACAGGTACACCCCGTGCAGCCGAGAGAGCGGAGGCACCCTCACCTGCAACAGGTCGGCGTCCATCTCGTCCAGCGGTGCCGAGTCCACCTGGACCTGCATGCCCTGTTCCGGCCGGGCCAGCCCCAGCCACCTGACGACCGAGGGCAGTGTGACGCCCTGTACCACGGTGAGCACGACCACCAGGACGAACACCACATCCACCAACTGCTGGGCACCCGGCAGTCCTTCGGTGAGCGGGATCAGCGCCAGCACGATGGGCACCGCGCCGCGCAGCCCGGCCCAGGACAGGAATACCTGTTCTCGCCACGGCATTCGGAAGGGGGCCGTGGCAAGCAGCACCGACATCGGGCGAGCCAGCAACACCAGCACCGCCCCGGCGATCAGCGCGGGGATCAGCGCATCGGCCAGCCGGGATGGTGAGGCATAGAGCCCCAGCAGGACGAACAACCCGATCTGAGCCAGCCAGCCCAGCCCCTCGGCGAAGGACAGGGTGTCGCCGCGGTGCGGGAGGTGGGTATTGCCCAGTACCAGCCCGGCGACATAGGTCGCCAACAGGCCCGAGGCATGCGCGCCCTGGGCGGTGGCGAAGGCCAGCACACAGACCGCGACGGTCGCCAGGGGGTAGAGCCCGGTGGCGGGCAACGCCGCCCGGCGCAGCGCCCACGCGCCCGCGAACCCCAGTGCGGTGCCGACCACTGCCCCCGCGAGCAGCTCGTAACCGACGAGCAGGATCGACGACCAGTGCAACGGGTCGCCCGAGGCGAGCAGTATCACCGCGATGTAGACCGGCGCATCATTGATGCCTGATTCCAACTCCAGCGTGCCCGCCAGCCGGGGCGGCACCTTCAGCGCCCGGAGCACGCTGAACACCGCGGCCGCGTCGGTGGAGGACAGCACCGCTCCCCACAGCAGTGCCGTACGCCAGTCCAGCTCGAGCAGCAGGTGCAGCGCCCAGCCGGTGAGCGCGATGCTCACGGCGACCGCGGCGACAGCCAGCGCGATTCCCGGCCCCAGCACCGGGCGGATCACCTCCCACCGGGCAGTCAGGCCCCCCTCGGCCAGGATCAGCACGAGTCCGGCGATGCCCAACTCCGCGGTGAGCGGCGCGTCGGAGAACTCGATGCCCAACCCGGACTCACCGATCAGCAGCCCGATGGCCAGGTAGAGCAGCAACGAAGGCAATCCCAGGCGGGTGGAGACCCGCACCGCGAGGACGGCGAGCAGCAACACTGCCGCCCCTGCCCCGAGTACGAACTCCACCCCGTGCACGCCCAGATCCTTCCGTGAAGCCGATCAGTACCCTGGCCCGCCTCATCGGAGGCGCAGCAGGGGGTCAGGCCGACCAGGAAATGGTGACGATGTCGCGGTTGCGTGGGCCCAGGCACTGCACCGCCTCGGCCACCTCGGCTCGACGCTCAACAGGCAGGCATAACCTGCGGAGGGTGAAATCGATCTCTACTCCGGGATCACGGGGTTGGGCCGGCCTGCTCCAGCGCTGTATCTCGGGGCGCACCCCGATCTCGGTGAACACGGCGAGAACATCGTCGGCGGTCGCCGGTGGGGGGCGACGCAGCCCGTAAAAGCGGGCCCACAGCGGGTCCAGCCAGGCTCCCGGGTGCACGGCGTGCAGCTCGATCACGGTCCCTCGGCGCGCGGCCGCATCCAGCGCGGCCAGGAACGGCGCCAGCTCAGCGGTGTTGTAGCCCACGTGGTGGCTGACGACGACGTCGGCCATGCCCACCTCCGGCGCGGTCTGCGGCCAGCGGCCGAGTACGCAGCGGTGCGCCAGCCCCCGCTCGGTACAGGCGCGATCGAACACGCCGAGCATGTCCTCGGCGTGATCGGTCCCGGTCAGCTGGTGCACGGCGGGCAGCAGAGCGATCCCGGCGGCCCCGCCGCCGCACCCGACGTCCAGCGCGGTCCCCCCCTCCGGGCCGAGCAGCTCCAGTGCGGTCCGGCGCGACGGCGTGTCCTCCGGTACCGCCGGGGGCAGGAAGCGCGCGGGATCGTGCCGATGCGGATCCCGGGGGGCTGCCTTGAGGATCTCCGCCGGAATCGCCCGCGCCTCCAGCAGCTCCCGCCAGCGCCCCGACGCCGTGAGGGGGTTCGAGTGCTCGAACACCGTTACCCACTCACGACCGTGACGGCGACCTGAATCATGACGCCGTCGCCCACGCTGCCGGGGAAACCCTCCACCTGGGGGTGGTAGTCGCCCCGGCGGGCGAGCACCTCGCCCGCGATGATGTTATCGTGCTCGCGGGCTGCCGCGAGCACCGTCTCCGGCGCGTCGACGGCAAGCGCGATCCGGTCG
>JBOHHD010000088.1:0-8377 GCA_050700515.1 Pseudonocardiaceae bacterium | reverse complement strand
CGATCGGAGGGCGGCGGCCGTTCAGCGAGCCCAGGACTTCCTTGACCCGGGCGCCGCCTTCGGGGTCGAGGGTTCCGGCCAGGCGCACAGTCCCGTTCGCTGCGGTGCGAACCCGCAGTTCTCGCTGCTCTTCGAACTCCTCACGGGGAGCGCTACCGTCGGGATCCAGATGCCCCAGCAACCGCTCGGCGAGCCGACCCAACGCCGACGGATCAAATCGACGCGCCATGCCCGCCAAGGTCTGCTCGGCTTGGGCGATCTCCTCGGGGTGGGTGGCCGGGGGGATCCGGCGCATGGTCGCGGTGATCACCCGCAGGTGGCCGGGCCCGATCGACCCGCCGGCCAACTCCGCAGCGGTGACCGGCAACGCCGGAGGCAGCACCTCACCGGTCAACGACCGCCGCGCGGTGAGCAACTCGGCGTGCTCTACCCGGGTACGGGCCTCACCCGGGGATAGATTGAGTACTCCGGCCACCAGCCGGGCGGTGGTCCCGAACCCGGTGCTCGCACCGGCCCGCTCGGCCTCCAACTCCGCGACCACATCCAGCACCCGAGAATAACCACGGCGGTATTCGGCCTCGGCGGCGCGCAACGACTCGAGCAGTCCCTCAATCCGGACCTGCTCACCCTCCAGTACCGCCGTACTCACCCACCCATCCTCACCACCGACACCGACAATTTCGGGCTACCCGACAGCCACCCCGACAAGAATCCCGAGAATGCGATGAACGGTCACTCCGGAACGACGAACGGCAATTCTTGAAGCTTCTCATGCAGGTGTCTACGGTTCACGATCTTCACGTCAAGTCGCGCATTGTGGACAGTTCCCGGTGCGGCCCAGGCAGATCCGCATACAGCGCCTGATGCGGTCCACCATCGTTGGTCGACGAGGCCGCATTTCTCGTCGACGGTCGGGTGGCGGTGGTGGGTGTGCTGTCGTGGATGCGGGCGGGATAGACGTGCTCGCCGCACCCCGGCGCGACGCTTGGTCAGTTCATGCCCGGCGAGCGGGCAGTGGTGGCCAGGGCCGGGTAACACCCCGACGCCGGATTCGATGATCCGATTGCGGCACTCGTCACGTCGTCGATCGAGTCTCGTAGATTCTCCGGTAAACGACCCTAACCGCGGAGCGGCGGATGATTTCGGCAGCAGTCGACGGCATCCTCGACCGGGATCATGGCGAGGATCGGTGCGGCGCTGGTGGCATTCGCTCCGCCGAGCCTGGTGGTGGGGTTCTGGCCGGAGGTTCGCGACTATCTCACGAATCATCCCGTGCTCAGTGCCGTGGCGCTCGCGGTCTACCTTCTCGCGCTGGCCGCGCTGGGTTTCCTCAGCCGGGTGGGCGGCGCGGTGAGCAGGACGTGGGAGCCGCGGGTCGCCGATGCCATCGACCGTACTGTCAGCGCCGTGCTGTTCCGCTACCGCACCAGATACCTGCACCGGCTGAGCGGCGACGTGCGTGACATCGAACTGCTGGGCGTGGCCACCCAAAGCAAATACAGGATGCCGTTGCAGCAGGTCTACGTCGAGGTCAGCCTGATGACTCGATCATTGCACGAAACCCCTGACGAACACTTCGTGGGCACGCCGACGGTATCCGGAGAGCGTAGAGCGCTGGGCTGGTTCCTCACTGACGCCGAGCCCAAGGTGTTCGCGGTCATCGGCGGCCCGGGTTCGGGCAAGACGACGCTGCTGCGCCGCACGGCACTGGAGCTGTGCAAGCGAGGTGTGCGTACCCCGCCCCTGCCGATACTGCTCTACCTACGCGACCACGTCGAAGCGATTGTCCGGAATTCCACGGCGACCCTTGGCAGCGTTGCCGCGTCGGTGACCTGGCTGACGGGCAGGATCCCGGCCGAATGGCTGGAAGGACGCCTGGACCGGGGCCGGTGCCTGGTGATGCTGGACGGTCTGGACGAGGTGGCCGCCGAAGACGACCGGAAACGGGTAGTCGCCTGGGTGACGCGGCAGATCGAACGGTATCCCGACAACGACTATGTGATCACGTCCCGGCCCTACGGCTACCTCGCCAACCCGTTGAGCAGAGCCGAGGTCCTGCAGGTCCGCCGATTCACCGGCGAGCAGATCTCCCGGTTCATTAACAACTGGTATTACACGATCGAATGCCGCAGCACCGGTGAGTCCGGTGAGGGAATTCGCCTCCAGGCCCGGGCACAGGCCGATGATCTGCTCACCCGTCTCCGCGGCCGATCCGAGCTGTACGATCTGGCGGCCAACCCGCTTCTGCTCACCATGATCGCCAACGTGCACAAGTACCGGGGCGCGCTGCCCGGCAGCCGCGCGGGGCTCTACGGCGAGATGTGCGACGTGCTCCTGCACCGCCGCCAGGACGCCAAAGGCTTGACCAACGGAACCGGGCTGAGTGGTGAGCAGAAAGGACGAGTGGCCCGGGAACTCGCCCTGCACATGATGGCGGCGCAGCTCCGGGACATCCCCGCGGAGCAGGCCCGCCGAGCCATCGGACCCACGCTGGAATGTGTCTCACCGGAGGTAACACCGCAGGCATTCCTGGCGGAGGCGGAGCAGAGCGGGCTGCTCGTCGAACGAGAAGCAGAAGTCTACGCATTCGCCCATCTGACGTTCCAGGAATACCTGGCCGCGGTCGAGATCAAGGAGCTGCGGCGCCCCGAGCTACTCGCACAGCACGTGGACGACCCGTGGTGGCGGGAAACCACCCTGCTCTGGGCCGCCGCAGCCGACGCGAGCCCGGTCATCAAGGCAGGCCTGGACTCCGGCAGTGTCCGAGCGCTGGCGCTCGCCTTCGACTGCGCCGACGAGGCGCGTGAGTTCGCCCCCGACATCCGCAAGGCACTGGAGCAACTGCTGGCCTCCCCCGAGAACAGCACCGAGCAGCCCATCGAGGGCGCTGCAGGACAGGACGCGAGGAATGATTCTCACGAAGCCCGCCGGAGAGTGCTCACCGCCGTAAAGGTGGCACGCAGCCTCAGCGAGGTCCTGTGGCTGCACGAGGACACCGCAGTCTGCGTTCGACCTGTGACCAAGGACATCTACACCATATTCGCCGAAGAAGAGAAACGCCGTGGATACCCCCGCCCACTGGAAACCGGGACCGATACCAGTACGGCTGTCGGCATGTGGGGCGGTGACGCCGCATATTTCGTCGACTGGGTCAACAGCCTCTTCGACGACGGAACCGCCTACCGCCTGCCAACCCCGGATGAATTGGCCGACCAGGCCATCGGCCTGCTATCTGACCTGACTGGTTATTCGGTATGGACGCGGGGAGACGCACACCCACACCTGCACTGCCCCGACGGACTGCCACACCCCTATCACCCAACAATTGATCAGGTGCGTCAATCCCTCGCCACGGATCGCAACCTCACCTCTCTCCTCCTGCTCTTCACCCTCGACCTCGAACACGCCCTCAACCGCGACCGCGCCCTCGACCTCGACCTCGCCCTCGCCCGCGCCCGCGACCTCGCCCTTGACCTCGCCCTCGCCCGCGACCTCGCCCGCGACCGCGCCCTCGACGCTCAGCGAGCTGTGCTCTTAGGCGAACCAAAAATTCCCAAAGAACGAATTCTCGTACGCTCCTACAGTGTCCTCGTCGCACTCTGGAGCCCCAGAAATAAAAAATTCAAAGACAGACAGGCCCTCGCGGATTTCGATGCATTCTTGGCAAACGTCATACGAGGACCCCAAAGAAACCATATTCTTCCGGAACAGGTGATGGAGTCGACCCAGAGTGCGAATACGCTTTTGGAGTCCTCGCAAGGCGCTCGGACCACGAAATTGCGCGAGCTGGCCCAGCGTATCATCGCCGATGTCCAAGACCTGGTGACACCGATCCTGACCAGGCGCGCGCCTTATGATCCGGGCGCCATGACCTGTGCTCGTATCGGGCTTACCGCCGCCGCGGCATTCGCCGATCAGGCCCCCGGTATGGCGGAAGCCTATTCGCTGTTGTGCGCGGCTGTCTGCGGCCTCACTGCGGTGCAGCTACGCGCCGAGGGCGGCATCGTGCCCAACGAGGTGATCGTCCTGGTTCGCGCATGAGGGGCACCCCGTTCCCCACCGAGCAGGGCCGCGCGGCGCGCTGTGCCGGCCGTTTTCTCGGCGGTGTACTTGGTGTACTTCGGTGTCCCCGCGTCGGTGAGGCGTTACGGTGCGTTCGAGTACACGTGACGAGGGTGAAGGGACGGCGGATGGTCGGCGACGTGGAGCAGGCGGCCCGCAATGTGGTGCTGGAAGGTTTGCTGGCTCGCGTGCAGTGGACTCCGGAGCAGCTGGCGGAGCGGCTCAACGCGCTGGCCGCGATGCTGGGGCTGGACGTCGAGGTGAATCCCCGGACGCCGCAGCGCTGGGTCAACGGCCGGGCCGGTCGCCCGGCGCCGCCGGTGCCGCGCGAGCCATGGCCCGGGCTGGTCTGTCTGCTGCTGCACCGGCAGTCGGGACAGCCGGTGACCCCCGAGATGCTCGGCTGGCCGGCGAGCCGGGGTCTGCGCCACGTGCCGGCGGGTGGCGGCCTGGGCCGGACCCACGACGGGGTCGGGGCGATCGCAGCGCTGGGTGAAGTGGTGGATGCCGACATCCCGGAGCAGGACTACGTCATGGCGCTGAACGAGCCAAGCCCGAGCGAAACGGCGCACCAGTGGGTGTATGACCCGGCCCGGGTGATGGCCGCGGCGCGGGGCAAACACGTTGATCATGAAGTCGTGGACACCATAGATCGGCTCGTGCAGTCGCAGCGGCGGCTGGCCGGTGCCCTGAGCGGGCTGGCGTTACCACCGGTGCGCGAGAGCCTGCGGCTGGTAGTGGCGCTGCTGGGCAGCTCCACCTACTGCGAGGAGGTGGGCCGGCGGCTGTACGCGCTGGCCGTGGCGCTCGGCCGGTTGGCGGGGTGGGTCGCTTTCGAGTCCGACCAGCCGGAGCTGGCGCAGCGATACCTCCTCGCCGCGCTGCGCGCCGCGCATGCCGGCGGAGACTATCCAGCGGGCGTGGACATCCTGGGAGTCCTCAGCGTCCTGGCGGAACCACCGGCGGCCAGGCCCGGGTGACCGGGCCGACCGAACGCACGGTGCTCCTGGCACCTACGACGTCCTCCCCTTCGGCGTCTTCCCCTTCGGCGGGCTACCGAGCACCGCCACCAGCCTTGACCGTTGAACGCCAGTGGAATCCCGGTAGCGTGTCGGCGTGTGAGGAGTCTGTCATGACCGCCGCCCAGTCCCAGGTCACGCTGTTGACCATCGATGAGTACGCCGCTCTCGGTGAGGTCGACAACGGTTACACAGAATTGCTGGAAGGCCGCGTCGTCGTGTCACCGAGTCCCGCTCCCCAGCACAACTACGCCGTGAGCCGGTTACTGGTGCAGCTCAGTCCGCAACTGCCCGAGCATCTCGACGTCATCCCCGACATCGACGTCGACCTGCAGCTCTGCCCACCTGACGGGCCCGGCTGGTCACGACGCCCCGACCTGATCATCTCCCAGCGCAGCGCGCGGACTCGGGTAAGCGCGGAGGGAGGGATCATCCGCGCCGACGAGGTGCTGGTCGTCGTCGAGATCGTCTCCCCCGGCTCCCGGCGCACCGACCACGTGACCAAGCGCCACGAGTACGCCGACGCAGGTATCGAACACTACTGGATCGTGGACCTCGACCAACCGGTATCGCTGTTGGCGCACCACCTGGCCGAGGACTTCGGCTACGCCGACTGCACCACAGCCACCAGCGTGTTCACCACCACCACACCGTTCCCCGTCCAGCTGCAACTCGACCGCCTGCTCTGACCCCAGGCCGGGCACCAAACTCGATCGCGAAATGAGCGTCAGCGGTGGCCGGGATGGAGCACATTTCCCGGTCGCAGCGGGGGCTGAGCGCTGCCCTGAGCCCGATGACGCTGCCCCCGGTGCGCGAAACCCTGCGGATGGTGCTGAACATGCTGCAGACCTACATCTACCTTGAGGAGGTGGGTCGGCGGCTGTATGCGCTGGCCGTGGGGCTCGGCCGGTTGGCGGGTTGGCTCGCGTTCGACTCCGACCAGCCGGCGCTGGCCCAGCGCTACCTCCTCGCCGCGCTGCGCGCCGCCCAGGCCAGCGGGGACCACGCAGCGGGCGCGGACATCCTGGGGTTCCTCAGCCTCGTGGCGGAGCCACCGCGGCTCGGGTGACGGTGAGGGTTCCGGTGCCGCCCACCCCTGCGTCGTCGAGGTCCACCCGGACGGTGTCGCCGTCACTGATCTCACCGGCGAGCAGCGCCTTGGCCAGCTGGTCACCGATCGCCGACTGGATCAGCCGCCGCAGCGGGCGCGCGCCGTAGAGCGGATCGAACCCGCCCAGCGCGAGCCACTCCCGGGCCCCGTCAGTGACGTCGAGCGTCAGTCGCCGGGCGGCCAGCCGCCGGGCCAGCTGCCCGATCTGGATGTCCACGATGGAGGTCAGCTCCTCGGTGGACAGCGCGTGGAACACCACCAGGTCGTCGAGCCGGTTGAGGAACTCGGGCTTGAAATGTGACCGCACCACGGCGAGCACGGCGTCGGTGCGGGCCTGCTCATCCAGCATCGGGTCGGCCAGCGCAACCGAACCGAGGTTGGAGGTCAGCACCAGGATGGTGTTGCGGAAGTCGACCGTGCGGCCCTGCCCGTCGGTCAGCCGCCCATCGTCGAGCACCTGCAACAGCACGTCGAAGACGTCCGAGTGGGCCTTCTCCACCTCGTCGAACAGCACGACGCTGTAGGGCCGACGCCGGACCGCCTCGGTGAGCTGGCCGCCCTGGTCGTAACCGACGTAACCGGGCGGGGCGCCGACCAGCCGGGCCACCGAGTGCTTCTCGGTGTACTCGCTCATGTCGATGCGCACCATGGCACGCTCGTCATCGAACAGGAACTCCGCCAGCGCCTTGGCCAGCTCGGTCTTGCCGACGCCGGTGGGGCCGAGGAACAGGAACGACCCGGTGGGCCGGTCGGGATCGGACACCCCGGCCCGGGCCCGGCGGACCGCGTCGGACACCGCACGCACCGCTTCGGCCTGGCCGACGACGCGCCGGCTCAGCGCGTCCTCCATCCGCAGCAGCTTGGCGGTCTCGCCCTCCAGCAGCCGCCCGGCCGGGATCCCGGTCCACGCCGACACCACGTCGGCGACATCGTCGGGGCCGACCTCCTCCTTGAGCATCACCTGCGGGTCCCGGGCCGACGCGGTGGCCTCGGCCAGCTGCTTCTCCAGCGCCGGGATCGTGCCGTAGCGCAGCTCGGCGGCCCGCCCGAGGTCACCGTCGCGCTCGGCGCGCTCGGACTCGCCACGCAGCTGCTCGAGCTGTTCCTTGAGCTCCCGACTGGCCTCGATGGCGGCCTTCTCGTTCTGCCAGCGGGCGGTCAGCTCGGCCAGACGCTCCCGACGATCGGCCAGCTCGCCGCGCAGCGTGGCCAGCCGCTGCACCGAAGCCGGATCGGACTCCTTGGCCAGCGCCATCTCCTCGATCTCCAGGCGACGCACGGCGCGCTCCACCTCGTCGATCTCCACCGGGCGGGAGTCGATCTCCATGCGCAGCCGCGACGCCGCCTCGTCGACCAGATCGATCGCCTTGTCCGGCAGGAACCGGGCGGTGATGTAGCGGTCCGACAGCGTGGCGGCGGCGACCAGCGCGGCATCGGTGATCCGCACGCCGTGGTGCACCTCGTAGCGCTCCTTCAGACCCCGCAGGATGCCGATCGTGTCCTCGGCGGAGGGCTCACCGACGAGCACCTGCTGGAACCGCCGCTCCAGCGCGGCGTCCTTCTCGATGTGCTGGCGGTACTCGTCCAACGTGGTCGCGCCGACCATCCGCAGCTCACCGCGGGCCAGCATCGGCTTGATCATGTTCCCGGCGTCCATCGCGGACTCTCCGGTGGCCCCGGCGCCGACGATGGTGTGTAACTCATCAATAAACGTGATGACTTCACCGGCCGAGTCGGTGATCTCCTTGAGCACCGCCTTGAGCCGCTCCTCGAACTCGCCCCGAAACTTGGCCCCGGCGATCAGGGCGCCCAGATCGAGCGCGATGACGCGCTTGTTCTTGAGATCTTCCGGCACGTCGCCGCGCACGATGCGCTGCGCCAGCCCCTCGACGACGGCCGTCTTCCCGACCCCGGGTTCGCCGATGAGGACCGGATTGTTCTTGGTGCGACGCGAAAGCACCTGCATTACGCGCCGAATCTCCTCGTCGCGGCCGATGACCGGGTCGAGCTTGCCTTGCTGGGCCAACTCGGTGAGGTCGCGACCGTACTTTTCCAGCGCCTGATACTTGTCTTCCGGGTTTGCGTCGGTCACGCGTTGCCCCCCGCGGATGTGCGACAGCGCCTCGAACACGCGATCCCTGGTCACTCCGAAGCGAGCCAGCAACCTCGCGGCGCTGGACTCGGG
>JBOHHD010000087.1:0-3143 GCA_050700515.1 Pseudonocardiaceae bacterium | reverse complement strand
GCTGCGGCCAGGGCGAAGCCGACGTGTTGCTCGACCAGCAAGACCGACAGGCCGCCGCGGGAGCTCAACGCCAGAATGGTCGCCTCGATCTCGGACACCACGGACGGCTGGATGCCCTCGGTCGGCTCGTCCAGGATCAGCATCTGCGGCTGAGTGATCAACGCCCGGGCAATGGCCAGCTGCTGGCGCTGGCCACCGGAGAGCAGCCCGGCCCGACGCGACATCAGCCCGCGCAATGCCGGAAAGAGATCGAGCGCCTCGGCGATCAGCTTCTTGCCCTCTCGGCGGGTGTCGGCCACCAGTTGCAGGTTCTCCTCGGTGGTCAGCTGGGGGAAGCACTGCTGTCCCTGCGGAACGTAGGCAAGGCCGCGTTTGACCCGCTCATGGGGTCGCAACCGGGTGATGTCCTCGCCGTCCAGCACGATCCGCCCGGATCGGACCGGGAGCAACCCGACCGCGGCACGCAGCAGGGTCGTCTTGCCTGCGCCGTTGTGGCCCATCACGGCGGCGACACCGTCCCGGGGGACGTCGACGCTCGCGCCGTGCACCACAGTCGTGCGCCCGTAGCCGACATGCACATCCGTCATCTGCAGCATCAGTCGCCGACCTCCCGCATCTGCTCGGCCGCGGCGAGCGCCTTGGCAGTGGCCACCCGGCCGAGGTAGACCTCCTGGACCTTCGGGTCCGCCTGCACCTGGGCCACCGTCCCCTCACTGAGGATCTTCCCGGCATGCAGCACGGTGACCGAGGTGGCGAACGAGCGCATGAAGTCCATGTCGTGCTCGACCACCACGACGGTGCGCTGCTCACCGACCCGGCGGAGCAGTTCGCCGGTCTGGGCCCGCTCCCGCGCGCTCATCCCGGCCACCGGTTCGTCCAGCAGCAACACCCGGGCGTTCTGCACCAGCAGCATGCCGATCTCCAGCCACTGCTTCTGCCCGTGCGCCAGAGCACCGGCCTGCCTGCCCCGCAGGTCGGTGAGGCCGATGGTCTCCAGGGCTTCCTCGACCTCGGGGGGCACCGACGAGCGGCGGCGCAGCAACGAGAGCGGTCGCCGGCCGGCACCGGCCGCAATGTCGAGGTTTTGCAGCACCGTCAATTCCTCGAACACACTGGCGGTCTGGAAGGTACGCCCGATGCCCAGGCGAGCGATCCGGTGCACCTTCTTGCCGATCAGCTCCGTCCGACCGAACCTGATCGATCCGGTGGCCGGAGCCAGTCCGGTGATCGCATCCACCAAGGTGGTCTTGCCCGCGCCATTGGGCCCGATCAGGAACCGCAGGTCACCCTGCAGCACGCTCATCGTGACTCCGTCGACGGCGACGAAACCATCGAATACCACCCGGACCTCGGAAAGCTCCAGGTAATCGGCAACCATGCTCATCGGCCTGCCTCCGCTTCTGTGCTGAGCTGGGACCGCCGGCCGCGCAGTAACGAACTCACCGATGACAGTCCGGCAGGTAGGAAAGCCACGACGAGCACGAACAACGCGCCCTGGAAGTAGGTCCAGAACGACGGGAAGCTCTCCGAGAGCGTGGTCTGCGCCCAGGCCACCACGATCGCCCCGAGCACCGGGCCGAACAAGGTGGCCCGGCCCCCGATCGCCACCCCGATCAGAAAAGCGATCGAAGGCACGACGCCGACACTGGCAGGTGAGATGATGCCGACGAGGGGAACGAACAAGGCACCCGCAATGCCGGCCATCGCGGCCGCCAGTACGTAGGCAAAGGTCTTGATATTGGCCGGGTCGTAACCCAGGAATCGGACCCGCTCCTCCTGGTCGCGGACCGCGACCAGCAGTTCGCCGTACCGGGAACGGTAGAGTTGCCAGGCGATGAGCAGCATCACCAGCAATGTGATCGCAGCGATGTAGAACAGCATCCTTTTGTTCACCGGGTCGAAAAGGTTGTAGCCGAAGAAAGAACGGAACCCGTTGAGCCCGTTGGTCCCGCCGGTGGTGGTCTGCTGACCGATCAGCAGGATCGCGAATGCCGCCGCCAGCGCCTGGGACAGGATGGCGAAATAAGCTCCGCGCACCCGCCTACGGAAGATCGCGGCACCGAGCCCGAAGGCCACCAGCGAAGGGATGGCGACCACCGCGAGCAGGGTCACCACCGGTGATCGAAACGGTTCCCACCAGCCGGGAACCTGACCCGTCCCGTACAGCAGCATGAAATCGGGCACGCCGGCTGGTCCGGCGTCGGCGAGCTTGAGGTGCATGGCCATCACATAACCGCCGAGGCCGAAGAAAACCCCCTGTCCCAGGGTCAGCATCCCACCGCGCCCCCAGGCCAGACCGATCCCGACCGCCACGATCGCGTAGCAGACGAACCGGCCGAGCAGTGAAAGCCGGAAGTCCGAGAGCAGCGCGGGGGCCACCACCAGCAGCACGAGTGCGCCGAGAGCGAACCCGAGTCCGACGCCGTAGTTTCCGCTGAGGTAATTTCTCCCTGGATAGTTTCTCCTGGGATGGTTTCTCGTGGGCCGCCCGATCAGCGCTGTCATGCCAGGCTCCGGGTCCGCAGACTGAAGATGCCCTGTGGCCGGATCTGCAAGAAGACCACGATCACCATGAAGACCAGGACCTTCGCGATGCTGGCCGTGGTGGAGTATTCGAACGTGGCGTGCAGCAGACCGAGCCCGAACGCTGCGATCACAGTGCCCTTGAGTTGGCCGATACCGCCTGCCACCACGACCAGGAAGGCGTCCACGATGTAACTGGTCCCCAGGGTGGGGCCGGTGGAGCCGAGCAGGGTGAGCGCAACACCGGCGATTCCGGCCAGGCCGGAGCCGATGAAAAAGGTGAGCCGGTCGGTACCGCGAGTGGAGATACCGACCGTCTCGGCCAGGTCGCGGTTCTGCACGACCCCACGAATCCGCCGTCCCAGCGAGGTCGTCTTCAACAGCAGGGACAACCCGACGACCGTGACGACCGCCAGAACCAGGATGAACAATCGGGCCGCGGCCACCTCGGTGATCCCGATGTCGACACTGCCGGACAACCAGGCCGGTGCCCGCACATCGACGTTCGGTGCCCCGAAGATGTCCCGTGCCGCCTGTTGCAGGATCAGCGCCACCCCCCAGGTCACCAGCAGGGTGTCCAACGGACGGTGATACATCCGGCGGATCAGGGTGGCCTCCAG
>JBOHHD010000086.1:0-12017 GCA_050700515.1 Pseudonocardiaceae bacterium | reverse complement strand
GAGAGCCAGCGTGGCGGACACCTCGACATACCGGTCAGGGAGCGGGGACGGCCTGCCGGCCGACGCCGCGGACCTCGAAGCCGACGCGGCGCAGGATGTCGGGGTCGAGCAGGTTACGGGTGTCGATGACGACGCGGGCCGCCACCAGCTCGGCCATTCGCCCCCAGTCCAGCACCCGGAACTCGGGCCATTCGGTCAGCACCACCAGGGCCGCCGCACCGGAAGCGACCTTGATCGGGTCGTCGGCGACCTCCAAGCCGTCGGTCAGGCCGGGGACCGCAGTGGGCACGGCTGGATCGTAGGCGATCAGGTCGGCGCCCTCGGCGGCCAGCAGCTCGGCCACCGCCAGGGCCGGAGAGTCGCGCAGGTCGGCGGTACCTGCCTTGAAAGCCAGGCCGAGCAGCCCGATGCGCATGCCGTCCAGCGAGCCGCCGACGGCGGCCCGGACCTTGTCCACCATCCTGGCCCGCTGCCGGGTGTTGGTGTCCAGGCTGGCCCGCAACAACGTGAAGTCGAAGTCCGCGCCGAGAGCGACCTGCAGCAGCGCGTGGGTGTCCTTGGGCAGGCAGGACCCGCCCCAGCCAGGGCCCGGTTGCAGGAACGCCTGGCCGATCCGCCGGTCGTAGCCGATGCCCTCGGTGACGGCGAGCACGTCCGCGCCGAGCCGCTCGCACAGCTCGGCCACCGCGTTGACGTAGGACAGCTTCATCGCCAGGAAGCAGTTCGCCGCGTATTTGACCATTTCCGCGCTGGCCGCGTCGGTCAATACGGTCGGCGCCCCCAGCCGGGAGTACAGCGCCGCCACCCGCTCGGCGGCGTCCTGGGCGTCACAGCCGACCACGATCCGGTCCGGGGTGAGGAAGTCGGCCACCGCCGAGCCCTCCCGCAGGAACTCCGGGTTGCTGACCACCGCCACGTCCGGGCGACCCATCAACGCGGCGGTGTGCGCCGCGGTACCCACCGGCACCGTCGACTTGTTGACCACCACACAGCCCGGCGGCAGCAGCTCACGCACCTCGGTCACCACCGACTGCACCGCCGCCAGATCGGCCGCGCCCCCGGCGCCCATCGGGGTGGGCACGCACAGGAACACCACCTCAGCCGCGTCCGGACCCCGGCCGATCGCCGCGGTGGCCCCCACCACGAACCGCAACCGTCCCGCCGCCAGGCCCTCCGCCACCAACTCGGTCAACCCCGGTTCCAGGATCGACACCTCGCCCTGGGACAGCAGCGCCACCTTGCTCTCATCGAGGTCGGCACAGACCACGTGATGTCCCAGGGAGGCCAGACACGCCCCGGTGGTCAGACCCACATACCCGGAACCGATCACAGCGATGCGACGGACGAACATGCGTGTTTCCCATCCTCGCGCCGGTTGACTCTTGCAGAATCGTGGCACACCGCAGCACGGTATCGAGGTGACGCGGAGATTCTCACCCGTCAGCGTGGGCAGATTTCATGCACCAACGACAACAGCACCGAGCACGCCGGTAACGGCGAGGAGAGTCAGAAGGCACCCGATCTGAGCGGTGGGTCGAGTGCGGGTCAGGGCGATCTGGATCCAGAGCGGCTCCCCCGAGAAGTCGCTCCTCGGGGCCGAGCGCCACGGCAGCAAAAACGTCGCGACGCCCAGTGGTAAGCAAAAACCCGCTCCATAAGCGAGACCTACCCACCAGGGTGTGAGCTGGAGCAAGCACAGGGTGAGGACTGCCCAGGTGGCCGCCGATACCCGAAACGTCGTGACCGCCGTTCCGGTATCGATGCCCCACAGCAAGGGACCGAGGTGCCTGCCGTACCGGTCCTCCAGCGCCTTCGGCGTCTGGCGGCGCAAGGTCAGCCGGCAAAGGCTGGGCTTGCGAAGACTGGCGACGTCCACCGCGCACATCGCCGCGCACACCAGCACCGCCACCAGGATGCGGCCGGTGGCAGGGATATGACCAAGCCCCAATGCCACGCCGACGAAAACCACAATCGCGAATACGACGAAAGCCGCTATCAAGAACCCCGCCGCCAGTGCTGAAAATGGCCCGGTGGCGTTGCGGCGCCGTACTGTCGTAGCCCCCTTCCCGAGAGGGTCCGGCAGCTCCATCAATGGGCGGATCATGCCGATGAATGAAATCCCTCAAGGGCTGAAGAGCTGCCCGAATCCGGCGACCGCGGCGAGCATGATAATCGCCGGAACAAGCAGGTCAGCAGGCATTCTGATCTATCATGATGGAGCATTGGTACTCGTTACCGTCACGGCAATCCGTACCACCGTGCTGACATTCTCCGCAGAGGATCTGTTTTGTTCCGGCGACACATCCCCAGGAGCGTTTGGTCCAGCCGTCGGGGCAGGAGAAGTCACAGCTCTGCTGCGTACATTCGCTATCACACCTGGCCAAATTACAACAGGCCACCTGGCACTCCTGCGCCCGGGCGGTCCCGGACGTTGCGGCAAGGCCGGCCAGCGCTGCGACCACGATGATGCCGCCGCGCGACAGCATCCCGAGCGCACCACGCCGGGTAACCGGCACGGCCTTACCATTGTTTTTCTGCGCCGCCGGCGCACGATCCGGCTTACGTGAAAAGATCCGTCCAGCGGTCATCGTAAATTCCTTAATCACGAGGCGGTGTACCGCCGACCGCAAATGGTTCGAAAGCGCGCATCGAGCCGAGCAACCCGTGCAGCCGGCGACTGGACGGAACGGTGGTCGCCCGCACGAGCCGGCCGTTCTCGATCACGACGGCCACGGGGGTGGTCTTGATTCCGAGCCCACCGCTGATACGACCCATGGAGTCGATAATGGTCCGCTCCGGATCCAACTGATAGGACGTGGTCAAACCGGACGGCTCATCCGGTTGGCCCGGCTCCACCACCAACACGAGATCCCGCGGTAGTGCGCCGTCCAGGGACGCCGCGATCGAGCGGCACGTCGCGCACCGGTCGGAGAGCAGCAGCACGACCCCCCGTACCGCCGAGTCCAGTGATTCCGGCAGTCCGACGCTGCTCGGCCGTGCCCCCACCCGGGGCAGGGAAAGGGGAATGGACAGATCAATCAGTCCGCTGTGGTCACGGAGCTGCTCGATCGTGCGATACATCTCGATCTGCGCGCCGAGCAGCAGAAATACCACAACACCGAGGATCACGACCGAGGCGGAGAGAATGACGGTCATGGTGTGACAACTTTCTGCCCAGGAGCGACGATAGGTGCCCGGATGACGACTGCCTCGTCAATGGCCCGTCGATTCCCCCCGGCTATCCGCCATTCCCGCACGAGCAGGACAGCACGCAGCGCACCCAGGAGCACCACGAGGCCGGCGAGGTACTGCACGCCCTCGCCGGCCGGCCAGCCGGGGTTGAGCCGGTGTAGCGCGTAACCGGCCGCGAACCAACCAGGCAGCAGAATGATCTGGGTCCAGCCGAGTAGCCCACCGCCGGTGACACCAACACACGCGCAGGTGACCTGGTGTTCGCTCCGCAGCCCCAACACCCCCGCTACCAGGAAAATGACACCGAGGCAGGCCAGCCCGAGACGGGGCCACTCGGCTCCGGGAACCAGCAGGAGCCCGCCCCCGGTCGCCATCTCCGCCGCGGGCACGACAGGGGCCAGCACGCGTTGCGACCAGCGGCCGAAACCCAGCGCCGCCAGCGTCGCCCTCAGCTCCCGCTGAGCGCGCACCTTCGCCAGCGCGGCCCAGAGCAGGACTCCGGACAATCCCCACGTCAGCAGCAAGGCCGGCGTAAACACCGCATCAGTCCCCCCTGAGCGAAGCACGATCCTCCCCGAACGAAGCACAGGTCGGACCTCGTCGCTTCCAGCCTGCCCGAGGCCACGTCGTTCAAGCCTCTTCAATGCCTAGGACAACACGAGAGGGTCGATTCAGAAAATTCTGCGTGTCCCATTGCTCACCGAGTGCAGCAGCCGTGATCGGGGCGTGGCCAGGAAATCACCGCTGGGTCAGAGATCACCGGCGAAGGGCACCTGACATACCTGTGCGGAACTCATCCAGCAGCGCAGGGCATGGGTGGCACGAACGTCATCGGCGTTGTAGGTGAGCAATCGCTCGCGCTGGGTGAGCTCGGGATCGCCACCGTCCAGGCCCACCGCGTCGCGGTACCAGCGCATCGAGTTCTCCCCGCTGGCCTGCGGATCGTGCCAGGAGAACCCGGCGACCGGGGCGACCGTTTTCAGGCCCTTGCCGTGCGGGCACAGGAACTCGGTGCTGACCACTTCGAACATATCCACCCACTGGGGAGAGGAGATGAACTCCTGCACCTGCGCTGTGGTCGGCATCCCGGGCGCTCCGGCGAAGCGCTCCACGGAGTACAGCATCCAGCGGTTCTCGGCCTGCTCGTTGTAGCAGTAGGCGCGGAACCGCAGACCCCGCGCTGCCGCCCGTGCCCGCACGTCGGTCAGCCAGATCCAGAACGCGGCGAACGATCGCGCCTCGTCGAGGGTGGGCACCGGCTCCCAGGTGACGAACGGGCGGTAGCCGGGCGGCAAGCCGAGGTCGGCACCGGTGAGCAGGCAGCCCCACAGGTAGGCCCCGGAGTCACCGAAGCTCTCCATGTCCACATCCACCTCGACGTCGGCGCGGGGCACGACGACGCGGCGGTTGCGGCGCACCAGGGTGAGATCGCGCTGCCAGGCGCGCGCCAGCACGACCGCGTCGGCCAAGCGCACGCCGGCCAGCGGAACCGGCGGTTCGCCCAGCGGGTCCAGCGCGGCCAGATCGTCCACGGTCACCACCCCGGCCGCGCGCAGCGCCGTCCCATCCTCTCCGCGCAGCACCATGCTGACGTCCCGGTCCGCGCGCAACGCGGCGCCGCAGGTCGGCCACCACGGACACGAACGGCATTCGTTGACCCGGGACGGCGCGGCCAGCGGCTCGCCTCCGGTCATCGCCGCGTGAGCTATCGCGACCCGATCGGCGAACCGGGCGTCGTATTCGTCCATCGCGCTGCGCCCACCCGGCCAGGTGCGCGCGTCCAGGTCGTGCCAGAGCACGACATCGGCGTCCAACCCGATCACCCCGCCGGTGGCCCGGCCCGGCGCGGCCAGCCCGACTGATTGGAGCATCCGCACGGTATGCGCCAAACGCAGCTGGTCGCGGGGATGCGCGCGGACCCTGCGGCGCGGGTCGGCGCTCGCCGCGGACGGCACGAATCGGGCCAACGGGCTGGTCGGTGCCCCGGACCCGGGGTCGGTGATCTTGTGCCGGACCACCAGCACGGGCAGGTAGCCACCGCGGTATCGCACCAACAGTTCCACGCTGCCCCGCCGGCCCCCCGAGACGTCGATCAGCAACCCGCCCCAGACGAACGGTGCGCCCTGGGCGAGCGCGGCCATGGTGGCGGCGCCCCGCTGCGCCGCGGGCAGCTCCGGCGGCACCTCGATCCACTCGCCGGTCCCGTCCGGGGCGGTTCGGTCGCGGGCCAGGACGTCAGCAACCAGGCGGCGGTGCGCCGCGGCATCGGCGATCCGCTGCTCGACAGCGGGGTCCGCAGCGGCCCGCGGCACGTCCCGGACCGCGGGGTCATGTTCCAGGTGCACCCGGCGACGGCACCTGGTCACCACCCCGGCGTCGAGCAGCAACGGAGAGTTCACGCCCGTCAGACTAGGCGCCGGCACCGACAACTGCGCCCAGCCATACAGTTCCCCGCTTCACTCGTCGCCCTCGGTACTCCCTTCCGTGGGCGATCTGGACGTTTCGGCGCCGTACTCCCGGGATGCCCGCCGGACCAGCGTGGTGAGTTCAGCGACGGTGAGCCCGGCGAGCGAGGAGCGGATCACGCGTCGTGCTCCCCGCTCGATCGGGCCGTGGGACGGTACCGCAAGCACTGCGGCGCCCGCCTCTGTTGCGGCCCGCACGCCGGTGGCGGAGTCTTCCACGGCGACGCAATCGGCCGGCTCGACACCGAGCAACTCGGCCGCACGCAGGTAGCAATCCGGAGCGGGCTTGCCGTGGAGGATCTCGTCTCCGCACACCGTGGTATCGAAGTGGACACCGAGAGTTGCCATCATGCGTACGGTGATATCGCGCCAGGTGGTGGTGACCAGGGCGGTCGGCACCGCGGCATGCTGCACCACCTGCAGGGCCTGCCGTGCCCCCGGCATCCACCGCACCAACGAGGGTCGGCTCTCCAGTAGCCGGCAAACGTGGGTGGTCAACCAGGTACAAGCGCTCTCAACTTCCGCTCCTTTCAGTGGGCGGCCGAGATCCTCACCGAGGATCTGCACACTGGCTTCGATCGTCCGGCCGGCTATCCGCCGCCAAGTCGTCGGGGTGAGGATCAACCCCAGCTGAGCCGCGAGTTCCTGGTACGCACCCTGCCAAAGCACGTGCGAGTCGACCAAAGTTCCGTCCATGTCCCACAGAACGGCGGCCAACTGACCGCGGGCGGGCGCAGCGGGCTGCTCCCGTTCCGCTCGCCCGACGATCATCGGGTGGGCTGGGTATACGCCACGGCGGTCAGCGAGTGCCCAACACCTAAGCCGCGCTGCTTGGTGGCCTCAAGGCGCTCCAGACCACTGGCGAGCATGGGCTGGAGAACCGCGGTCACCTGATCGCGACTGGTTGCCTGAAGACTGTACTGACGCATATCGGTGATGAGCGCGTTCCAGTCCCGGGAGAAATCATGAAAGAACTCACCGATGGGCATTGGCGCATCCGGCAAGGCAACATCGAAGAGCAACTGCTCGTAGTCCACGTCCTGGTCGGGGTCGACAAGATTATTCACCAGGGTCCGGTAGGGAGGAAGATCGGACACGAACTCCCCGGTGCTGGTATGCCGACCCACCATGATCGATCGATCATGACATGCAAGGTCGGTCAACCGGCAATCGGCCAGGTCAGCAGCTTGGCTTAGCACGGCCTTGAGCTCAGCGCCGCTGTAGCAGGTCATATCTGCGCTGATGACCGGCTGGTCACTGTCGAAGAAGCTCATCCGGTAAGGCCAGCGCTGCTGATCCCAGTGGGTGGTCCATTCGATGGAGTAACGCCCGAGAACATCAACCACGATCGCGGCCGGATGGGAGTTGCGGCGCGCCGCCGCGAACAGCGAGGCAAGAACCTGTTCGAGCTCGACTTTCGTGAGGTGCGAATACGGCACACCGCAGGATAGGTACAAATCGTAGGTTCCGGCCGGAGCGCCATCTCGAATATCGCCGTACTCGAACCGAACGTTGTCCGCACCTCCATGCAGCCACCGCGCCACGTCGAGCAGCTGCTCATCCAAGTCCAACCCGACGTAGCTGAAGCAGTCCGGCTTCAGAGTCCACGGCCGGGAGCCTGGAGCCGAGCGCAACAGCGAGAGGCCGTCACCAACGCCACAGCCGACGTCCAGTACCCGCAGCACAGTGTTATCGGCCAACTGGCCGACGATCTCGTCGAGCAAGGAACGAGTTGCCGGTTCCTCCCAAAGAATCTTGACCGCATCGCGCCGGGTCGGTGATAGGTAGTGGTCAACCGCTCCGGCGTAGGCGCCAGCTCGAGTGGTGTCGCCAGGTGCATGCATGTACCCCACTCCTTATCTGATCCATTGATGACACGCGCAGGTTAACCGTAATGCGAAAATATCGCATCAGATCAACAGTTCTCCCGCGCCGGACACCAGGTGATCAGGACCCTCCGCCGATGAAGCCTCGCTCGGTGAGCCAGTCCCGAGCGACCTCACGCTCCGGCTTGCCGTCCGCGGACTTCTGCCGGTTCAGTTCGACCATCACCTCGTCGGTCAGGGCCGCGGAGATCGGCGCGAAAACCTTGGCGATATCAGGATTGCGGTTGTAGGCGTCCTGGCGCACGGTTGGCGCGGCGTTGTACAGCGGGTGGAAGTTCTTGTCGTCCCGTAGCACCTTCAACCCAAGCCTGGGGATGCGGCCGTCGGTGGTGTACACCTCCCCGAACAGACACTCCTGCGGGTTGGCGGTGTTCTGGTAAATGGCACCGTCCTGCTGTACCTTCACCCGGTCCGGGGGCACCTGGAATTCGTAGACCCGCTGCATCGGCTGAAAACCGTCGTCCCGATTCTGGTATTCAGCCTCGATGCATACGTTGCCGGGCTGACCGGAGCGAATGTAGGCGGCCATATCCGACAGCGTTTCCAGCTCGAGCTCCCGGGCCCGCTCCGCCGCAACGGCGAAACCGTACGTATTGTTGAAGGGGGTGGGCTCGAGCCAGACAATCTGGTTCTGCGCCAGATCCTGTTCCTTGACCGCCTGGTATTGCTGCTGGCTGTCCTGGATGGGCTCTTGGCGCAGGAAGGTCACCCACGCGGTGCCGGTGTATTCCCAGTACAGATCGAGGTCACCAGCGAGCAGCGCGTTGCGGTTGACCTCGGTCCCACCGAGTTTGCACCGGTCGGTGACCTGCGCGCCGACCGATTCCAGGGCGGCGACCGAGATCTGGCACAGCACCAGTCCCTCGTCGAACTCCTTACTGCCGATGGTGTAGGACTGACCCTCGAGATTGACCATCTCGGCGAGACTGCCGCCCTCGGCAGCCGGGCCACTGCTACTGAGTCCGCCGCACCCAGCGGCCAACACAACGGTCGTCGCCAGCGTAACCAGCGACAAACCGGTACGCTTACGGCTGCACAACGATAATGTCGATCGCACGTGTTTCTCCTCGACTTCCGATTGAAGTTATCCACATCGCGGCCAGGCCCTTATGCGGTCCGCCCACTGACGATTCGTTCGGCAACTCCAGTCAGCCAGTCGACGAGCAGCGCCAGCGCCGCCACGATGGCCGAGACGGTGAAGACGGCTTCCGGCCGGCCCAGCTTGAGCATGCTGCTGATGGGCTCGCCGAGCCCGCCCGCGCCGATGAAGGTAGCCAACGCGGCCGTGCCGACGTTGAGCACCAGCGCCACCCTGATCCCGGCCACCATCACCGGCACCGCGAGCGGAATCTCGACTCTCCACAGGGTCTGTCGCGCCGACATGCCCATGCCGCGGGCAGCCTCGATCAGTGCCGGATCGACCTGCCGCAGCCCGATCACCGTGCTGATGAGCACCGGCAGGAATGAGGCCAGCGCCAGGGCGATGATTGCCGTCGTCGCGCCGAAGCCGAAACCGAACGCCAACAGGATGATCACCCCGTACGGCGGCAACGCCTGCATGAAGCCACCGAATGCGAGCGCCCCGGCGCGGATCCGGCGCACCCCAGGACGGCTCAGCACAACGCCCAGCGGCAGCGCGATGGCGATCACCACCCCGGTGGACGCCCCGGCGAGCCGGGCATGCTCAAGGAACCGGTCCCCGAGATAGGACAGCTCCAGTACCCGCCGCTCGACGCTGTCCAGCTCCCGGGTCGCGGTGTACACCAGCACCAGGACCGCTCCGACGACCACGATCACCGGGGTGGCGATCAAGTCCCGATTGCGCCAGATCCAGCCGGCCTTGCGGGTGGGCACCGCAACGGAGCGGCTGGATCCCTCGGTCAGCGCGCTCATGACTGCCGTCCCTTGGTCCGCAGGTCGCCGACCAGCGCGTCCCAGCGCAGCGCGCCGAGCGGCTGGCAGTTGTCATCGACCACCACGACCAGCGGGGTACGGCCATCGAGCATGACGTCGACGGCATCGTAGACCGTGCCGGACAGCGGCACCGTCACCAAGGACGGCGGCACCGGGGACCCAGGCAGGTGGTGCCAGGCGGCCGGGCAGCCCGCGCCGTCCACCGTGAGCACGGGGTGGCCGTTCGCCGGAGCGTCCCCCTGGGAGATCACCACCTGTTCCAGCTCCAGGTGACCGAGCTCAAGCAGCGAAAGCCGCCGGACCGCGGCGCCGCTGCCGACGAACTTGGCGACGAAGTCATCGGTGGGGCGGGTGAGCACCTCGTCGGGGGTGCCGTACTGCGCCAGCCGCCCGCCGGGTCCGACGACGGCGATCAGGTCGCCCAACCGCACCGCCTCGGACAGGTCGTGGGTGACGAAGCAGATCGTCTTGGTGACCTGGCGTTGCACCTCGATGAACCAGTCCTGCAACCGCTCGCGGTTGAGTGGGTCGATGGCGCCGAAGGGCTCGTCCATCAGCATCACCGGGGGATCGGCGGCCAGGGCGCGCGCCACCCCGACCCGTTGTTGCTGACCGCCGGAGAGCTTTCGTGGGTAACTGTCCCGGAAGTTGGCGGGCTCCATGCCCACCAGGTGCAGCAGCTCGTCGACCCGGTTCGCGATACGACCCTTACCCCAGCCGAGCATCTTGGGCACCACCGCGATGTTGTCCGCAATGGTCAGGTGCGGGAACAGCCCCACCTGCTGGATCACATAGCCGATTCCCCGGCGTAGCTCGTTGGCATTGACATCGGTGACGTCCACTCCGTCGAGCAGGATACGCCCGGTGGTCGGCTCGATGAGCCGGTTCATCATCTTCAGGATGGTCGTCTTACCGCATCCGGACGGCCCGATGAGCATCACGATCTCACCCCTGGGGACGTCCAGGGTCAGCTCGGTCACGGCGGGCTCGGGTTGTCCGGGATAGGTCTTGCCGACGCCGTCCAGAGTGATCATCGGGCGCTGATCGGTGCGCCGGCGGGAATCGTCCACTAGCTCAGACACGGATCCCCCTGGGAGTGGTGAAGCGCTGGACGACAAAGAAGATGATCTCGTAGCAGGCCGCGACCACGAGACAACCCAGCGTTCCGGTGATGACCTCGTTGAACGAGTTCACCGCGCCGAGCCGGGTCAGGCCGCTCTGTAGCGGCCGACCCAAGCCTGGGCCATTGATGAGAGCCGCCACCACGGCGATCGAGATCGTGATCAACACAGCGACCCGGATCCCCGAAATGATCACTGGCCAGGCCAGCGGCAGCTGCACCCGCAGCATCCGGCGGGTCGGATCCATCCCTACACCGCGGGCGGCCTCCAGGACCGCGGGATCCACCGAGGACAGCCCGGCCACCGTGTTCCGCAACACCGGATAGATCGCGTACAGGGTCAGCGCTACCACACTCGGGGCGACCCCAAGACCCAGTAACGGCTGCAGCAGACCGAACAACGCAAGCGAGGGGATGGTCAACGTCGCCGAGGCGAGCAGCAGAAACGTCTCCTGGCCGCCTACCCGCAGGCCGCGCGACCACGACGGTGGAGTGAGCTGGTTGGTGTGCAGCACCACGGCCAGCACCAGCGAGATCACGGTGGCCAAGAGCACCGAGTAAAGCACGAGCAGGAAGTGCTGCTGGGCGTAGAAGACCAGTTCGCTCTCGTGCTCTGACAGATACTGCAGATAGGGTCCCATCACCGTCCCACCGTGCGCCTCGGAGCCATCGCGAGGACCTGTCTGACGATCTCATCCATAGCCTCCTCCATCCGACTGTGGCCCGCCCACCCGCAGGGACCCACCCACCCGCAGGCCGACGACCGGCTCATGGAGGCCACGACCGGGGAAGGTCGAGAACTACCAGACCGAGCCGGGTGGCAGCTACCAGGGTGGATCCACTATGGAGTGCCAGAGCCAGTACGTCAGCGTCCAGATCAATCGTCAGGGCCACCGCGGAGTCCTGATTTGTCGGGCTGATGATGAGAGTAAGAACACCACTCGCTGCGTACATGACATGATCTGGTCCAAGGACAGCGATGGCGTTGACCGGCGCCCTGCGGTAGACGTGCTTCTTCAGCAGGGTGCCCGACGTTGAGAGATTCCACGTCACCATGGCCCCATCGCTGCACCCTGCGATGACCGTCAAATGATCTTTTCTGCATGCGCTGGCCTGAACGTGATACAGGGCAGTGGCCTGAACGGGCGATGAATGATCCAGGCGCATGGTGCGCAGGATGCGTCGCACCGGTCGTCTCTTTGCCAGGTCCCACACCCGCACTGTGTGGTCGTCCGATCCCGAGACCACCACCGGACGACCTTCCGACTCACCCACCGCCACCGCCCGCACCCAATCGGTATGACCAATGAACGGATCCCCCACCGGGGCGCCGGTGGCCAACTCCCACACCCGCACCGTGTGATCATCCGATCCGGAAACCACCACCGGACGACCCTCCGACTCCCCCACCGCCACCGCCCGCACCCAATCGGTATGACC
>JBOHHD010000085.1:0-11726 GCA_050700515.1 Pseudonocardiaceae bacterium | reverse complement strand
GTCCACCGGTGTCGCCCTCTTGGTGGTGGGTCCCGACTCGGCGCTGAACTGGGTGCTGGAAAATCACGCCGCACCGTGTGGAGCGGGCATACCTACCGCCCAATGCCCGCCGATCAAGGTGGTCAACAACTCCTACGGACCCGCCGGTGGCGGCTCGTTCGACGCGAATTCGGCGACTGCCAAGTTGCAGCGCCAGCTCGCGGCGGAGGGTGTGGTCACGGTATGGGCGGCGGGCAATGATGCGGGCGACGGCTCCAACAGCCTCACCAATCCGTCCGGCCAGGACCCGACGGGCGGGATCATCTCGGTCGCTTCCTACAATGACCAGGGAACCGGCACCCGCACCGGACAGATCTCTTCCTTCTCCTCCCGTGGACTCACCACTGATCCCTCCACCTGGCCGGACATCTCCGCACCCGGTGAGAACATCGTGGGGGCATGCAGGCTGTACCTGCCGATCTGTGCCACTGGTCTGCAGCCGCAGAACGGACCCGGAACTCTCGACGTCGGCACTTATAACTCGATCAGCGGCTCGTCGATGGCGGCACCGCTTGTCGCCGGCATCGTCGCACAGCTCTTCCAGGCACAGCCGAGGGCGACGCCCGCCGAGATCGAGGATGCGCTGAAGTCGACGGCTTTTCCTTACCCGGATGGTGCCCCTTACCAGACCGTGGGCGATTATTCCACCTCCTTGGACAAGGGCACCGGGCTGGTTGACGTGGTGGCTGCGGCGAGCGCCTTGGGGGCCAGCGTTCCCTAGACCTGATCGTGGGGCGCGACACGCCGGTCACTGGCGTAGCACCCACTTCAGAGTGCACAATGTGCAGCGGTCTCTACATGATCACGAGGACGTTGGGGAAGACGCTCCTCGTCGATCAGCGGAGGTCACTAGATGAGCACTGGTGGAACGATTTACGTCCACTCGTCGCCGTCCGCGGTCTGTCCGCATGTTGAGTGGGCGATCGCGGGTGTTGTGGCGGCCAAAGTGGACCTGCAATGGACCGCTCAGCAGGCGGCGCCAGGTCAGCTGCGCGCCGAATGCGACTGGTCCGGAGCGGCTGGCACCGCTGCTGCGGTCGCGAGCGCGCTGCGGGCCTGGCCGATGCTGCGCTTCGAGGTCACCGAAGAGCCCAGCCCGGGAGTAGACGGAGAGCGGTTCTGCTACGTGCCCGGGTTCGGTCTGTGGCGAGCGCGCACCAGCGCCAACGGTGACATCGTGGTCGGCGAGGATCAGCTTCGGACGTTGGCGGCCACCGCCCGCGGTCGTGAAGCCTTTGCCCATCAGCTCGATCAGCTCCTCGGTGCGGCTTGGGACGATGCGCTGGAGCCCTTCCGCCGCGCCGGCGACGGTGCCCCGGTGACCTGGCTGCACCGGGTGGGCTGACGGGGTTTCGTCTGCTGACGTGGCAGCTCTTCAAGTACGGCCAACCCTCCCGGATGGTCGTCCTTGAAGAGCTATTCAGCCTCCCTAAAGCGGAATGTTGCCGTGCGCCCCACGGCCTGCCGGTGCGGCGGCCAGTGCCTCAGCGAGGCGGCGCCGGGTCTGCGCAGGCTTGATCACGTCGTCCACCACTCCGATCGCAACGGCGCGGTCGACCCCCCCGGCAATGCGCTCGTGGTGCTCGGCGAGCTTGGCGTGCAACGCCTCCCGTTCATCCTCGGGCGCGGCGGCCAGCGCCTTACGATGCAGGATGCCCACGGCAGCCTTGGCGCCCATTACGGCGACCTGAGCGTCCGGCCAGGCGAATACCTGGGTAGCGCCCAGCGCGCGGGAGTTCATCGCGATGTAGGCGCCGCCGAAGGCCTTGCGGGTGACCAGCGTGACCCGGGGGACGATCGCCTCGGCAAAGGCATGCAGCAGCTTGGCGCCGCGGCGTACCACGCCCTCCCACTCCTGCCCGACGCCGGGTAGATAGCCGGGCACGTCGACGAAGACCAGCAGCGGCACCCCGAACGCGTCACACATCCGCACGAAGCGGGATGCCTTCTCCGCCGAAGTCGAGTCCAGGCAGCCCCCGAGGCGCAACGGGTTGTTGGCGATCACCCCGACGGTCCGCCCGGCGAGCCTGCCCAGTCCCACCACGATGTTGGGCGCCCATTTGGGTTGTAACTCGGCGAACCCGCCCGCCCGATCGGGATCGTCGGGAGCAGGGTCGTCGAGCACGGCGTGCAACAGCGGGCGAACGTCATAGGCCCGCTGCGGCTGGTCGGGCAGGTACTGGGCGAGGTCGAGATCCTCGTGCACCGACTGCAGGTCGAATATCCCCGGCTGGGCGAACAGGCCGGCGATGTACCGCGCCCGCTGCAACGCGTCGGCCTCGGACTTGGCCACCAGGTGCACGACCCCGGATTTCTTGCCGTGCGCACTAGGGCCGCCCAGGGCCTCCATGTCGATCTTCTCACCGGTGACGCTGCGGACCACGTCTGGGCCGGTGACGAATACCCGGCCCGCCGGCGCCATGATCACGACGTCGGTGAGCGCGGGACCATAGGCGGCACCACCCGCGGCGGCGCCGAGCACCACGGAGATCTGCGGCACGCGTCCGGAAGCTCGGACCATCGCGGCGAAGACCTGACCGACGCCGTCGAGGGCTTCCACGCCCTCGGCCAGCCGAGCACCGCCGGAATGCCACAACCCGATCACCGGGCAGCGCTCCCGGATCGCGATGTCAATGGCCTCGACGATGTGCAGACAACCCTCCGAGCCCATTGCCCCACCCATTTTGGTGGCGTCAGTGCAGTAAGCGATCACTTTGGCACCATCGACGCGACCGCGCGCGGCGAAGACGCCACTGGTGTCGCGTGGCCGGAGCGGAGCCATCGTGTTGAGGTCGAACAGGGCGGTGAGACGAAGTTCGGGGTCCCGCGAATCGGTCACCCCGGTGTCGGTTGACTGGTCGTCGATTCGAGGGCGATCGGCCAGAGTAGTCATCATGGTCTCCTCGGGTAGGGGAGCGGTTGCCTAACCTGCGTTGCCTTACCTGCGGCCGGTCAGGCCGAGGTGAAGGCGAGCGCGACGTTGTGCCCGCCAAATCCGAACGAGTCATTGACCGCGACCTGTAGCTCCACCTCACGGGCAGCTCCGGTCACGACATCAAGCTGCACGCCGGGATCGAGGTCCTCCAGGTTCAGCGTCGGCGGTACGACACCGTCCCGGATCGCCAACAGGCAGGCCAGCCCTTCCACCGCCCCCGCGGCGCCGAGCAGGTGGCCCAACGCCCCCTTGGGCGCGGTGACCACCGGGTGATCGCCGACAGAGTTACGGATGGCGGCCGCCTCCGAGACGTCCCCGACCGGGGTGGCGGTGGCGTGTGCGTTGACATGCCCGACCTCCGTCTTGTCCAGCCCGGCGGTACGCAGCGCCGCCGTGATCGCCCGGCCTGCGCCGGTGCCCTCCGGCTCGGGAGCGGTGATGTGGTGGGCGTCGGAGCTGGTGCCCACACCCGCGAGCCGACCGTGCAGCTGGGCGCCGCGCGCCGCAGCGAACTCCTCCCGCTCCAGGACCATCATCCCGGCACCCTCACCGAGCACGAACCCGTCCCGCCCCATGTCGAACGGACGCGAGGCGTGTTCCGGCTCGTTGTTGCGGGTACTCATGGCCCGCATCTGAGCGAAACCGGCCATCGTGATCGGGAGGATGCATGCCTCTGCCCCGCCGGCCACCACCACGTCGACCTCCCCGGCGCGCAGCATCCGCCAGGCGATCGCCAATGCCTCCGCACCGGAGGCGCAGGCGGCGACCGGGGCGTGCACGCCACCACGGGCACCGAGGTCCAACCCGACGTGCGCGGCAGGCCCATTGGGCATGAGCATCGGAATGGTCAACGGCGAGACCTTGCGCATTCCGTGGTTCTCGAGGAGATCGTCCTGGCCGAGCAGGGTCAGCGCACCGCCGATGCCGGTACCGACCACCACGGCGAGCCGCTCCGGCTCCACCTCGGGCGGACCCGCATGCTGCCAGGCCTCCCGCGCGGCGATCACCGCGACCTGCTCACAACGGTCCCAACGACGGGCCTGTACCCGAGGGAGGCAGTCGACGGGTTCCACAGCCAGTTTCGCCGCGATCCGTACCGGCAGATCGAATCGATCCACCCAATCCTCGGTGATGGCGCTCACCCCGCTCTTGCCGGATCGCAGGGCATCCCAGGTGGATGCCACGTCCCCGCCGAGCGGGGTCGTCGCGCCGAGCCCGGTGATGACAACAGCGGTCATGCCGTCTTGGCCTTGGCGACGTAGTCCACCGCGTCCCCGACGGTTTTGAGGTTGGCCAGTTCCTCATCGGGGACCTTGACGTCAAAGCGGTCCTCCACCTGGACCGCGATCTCGACCATTGACAGCGAGTCGATATCCAGATCGTCCACGAAGGACTTGTCCTCAGTGATCTCTTTGGTGTCGATGCCCGCCACTTCGTTCACAATCTCCGCGAAGCCACGGAGAATCTCCTCATTGGTCATTGGCATGTTTCCTTTCTCTCTCCTCGCCGGCGATCAGCACCGGCACGTCCTCGCTGTGTGGTGATGTCCACTTATTCGTGGCAGCAGACGGTGTCGTTCACGGCAGGAGCACCGCCTGTCCCGCATAGGACAGACCGGCACCGAACCCCACCAGTAGAGCCACATCGCCGGAGCGAACCCTGCCTTCGGCCCGCATATGGTCCAGCGCCATCGGTATCGACGCCGAGGAGGTATTGCCGGAGTGGACGATGTCGTCAGCCACCACCATGTCCTGGCGCGCCCCGGCCGCTCGCAAACGCTTCGCGATGGCTTCGACGATGCGCAGGTTCGCCTGGTGCGGGATCAGGACGTCGACGTCGGCCGGTGCGAGCCCGGCCAGGTCCAACGCCCGCATGGCGACCGGCGCGATCCTGGTGGTCGCCCAGCGGAACACCGCCTGACCCTCCTGACGGATGAAGGAATTGCGGTCGGCCACCACGATGGTGTCCACTAGATCCCCAGCGCTGCCTGCGGCGATCGGGCCGATTCCGGGCGGCCTGCCTTTCCCGACCGCGCCGACCACCGCAGCGCCCGCACCGTCACTGAAGATGATGCAGGTGGAGCGATCCAGCGGGTCCACCCAGTCGGACAGCTTCTCCGCGCCGATCACCAACACGTGCCGCGCGGAACCGGACCGGATCATGTCGGAGGCGGATCCCAGGCCGTAGCAGAAACCCGCACATGCAGCGTTGATGTCGAACGCCGGGGCAGCATGCACGCCTATCCGATCAGCGGTCTGCCCGGCCGCGTTCGGGATGAAGCTGGGCATGGTGCAGGTCGCGACCAGCACCGCGTCGATATCCGCCGGGGCAAGCCCGGCATCGGCAACGGCCTTCGCGCCGGCGTCGACCGCCATGTCGACCACCGACTCGTCATCCCGGGCGAAGCGCCGCTCCACGATCCCTACCCGGTCGCGGATCCATTCGTCGGTGGTCTGCACGCCGCGGGCGGCGAGGTCGGCGTTGGTCACGATCTGCTCGGGCTGGCTGCTGCCCAGGCCGAGGATGCACGCGCCGTCCGTCGGGGTCGGCTGCCTCAGGGGGGGCCTCATGCCGGGTTCCCGGAGTGATCGCCGACCAGACCGGCGGCCTGGTCGAGATCCCCGGGGCTCTTGAGGGCCAACGTGACGGTTCCCTTCAGGGCGCGCTTGACCAGTCCGGACAGGGTGCCGGAGGGCGGCAGCTCAATGGTGGCAGTGACACCGAGGGCGCGCAGATTGGCCATGCAGGAGTCCCAGCGAACCGGCTTGGTCACCTGGGTGACCAGCCGACGCAGCATCTCGACACCATCACCGACCACTTCGCCGTCAGCGTTGGACAGCAGCGGGCGGGATGGGTCCTTGGCGATGAGGTGGGTGGCATGTCGAGCCAAGGTTTCCTCGGCCGGGGCCATGAACCGGGTATGGAACGCTCCGGCGACGGGCAACGACTTGACCCGCGCCCCATCGGGCTTGTGTTCGGCCAGCGTCGCCAGGGCGTCCAGGGAACCTGCGGCGACGACCTGGCCTGCGCCGTTGCGGTTGGCTGGGTCCAGGCCCAGCCGGGTTAACACCGCTATCACGTCATCGGGGTCACCCCCCAGTACCGCGGACATGCCGGTGGGCTCCAGCGCGCAGGCCGCGGCCATCTCCCGGCCGCGGATCGCCGCCAGGGCGACCGCCTCATCAGGGGTGAGTACCCGGGCCACCGCCGCGGCCGCAAGCTCGCCCACCGAGTGTCCGGCGACGGGGGCGTTGGCCGGCAGGTCCACCCTGCGAGCCAGTTCCTCGGCGGCCAGTAGCGACATCGCCACCACCAGCGGTTGGGTCACCGCGGTGTCCTTGATCTCCTCGGCATCGGCCGTGGTGCCCAGGCGACGCAAATCGAGTTCGGCAATCTCAGACCATGCCGCCACCCGCTCCTCAGCACCTTCCAGGGCCAGCCAGGGTTTGAGCATGCCGGGGGACTGGGAGCCCTGTCCGGGGGCGAGCAGCGCGATCACTCTTTAACTGAACACCAGGAACAGCGGTGGTGGTGATGCTGCCCGGCACCAAGTCCGTCGCTGCATTTTTGTGACATGTCTACAAGGGTAGGGCGCGACCAACCCCGTCCGGGCGGTACAGGTTGGCTTGCGTTGTCGGATGTGCGACCCTGCCCGTCCTACACGCCGGGCTTATGACGATCACCACAGTCCTCGTGAGCGAGCCAGCCGCCCCACCGCGAGGCCCACCCGCAACACCAGGGCATCACGCGGGTTACCGGGCACCCGCCCGGTGATGTCGGCGATCCGGCGTAGCCGGTAGCGCACCGTATTGGGGTGGACGAACAGCCGCCGGGCACAGCTCTCCAGCACACCGCCTGCTTCGAAGAAGGCGTCCAGGGTTTCCTCCAACCCGCCGGCTGCGGTTGTCAGCGGTCGCATCACCTGGTTCACCAACAACCGTTCCGCCTCCGGGTCTCCGGCCAGCGCTCGCTCGGGGAGCAGTTCGGCCGACGGCACCGGACGGGGAGCGGCCGGCCAGGCGGCGACAGCGCGCAGGCCGGAAAGGGCGTCGGCGGCGCTGCGGTGCGCGTCGGCCAGCGAGGCGACGGTGGGCCCGATCACCACGGGACCTTCACCGAAGGCCTCCAGCATCCGGTTGGGGTCCGCCGGCCAGTCGGGGTGGCCACTGACGACCAGCACCAGGCGGGATCCCTGGACCCCGACGAGCATGCCGCGGCCGGTGCGCATGGCGATGCCCCGGATGTCGGAGAGCAGCCCCGGCGGTTCATCCGGGGGCGGGTTACCGACCAGCACGGTCGCCGGTGCAGCCGGATCCAGGCCCAACGCTGCGGCGCGGGACAACAGAGATTCCTCGCCGTCCCCGCGCACGATGCCGTCCACCACGAGTGCCTCGAGCCGGGCGTCCCAGGCGCCCCGGGCCTCAGCGGCGCCTGCGTAGGTGCTGGCGGCGGCGAAGGCGACCTCGCGGCCGTAGCGAAGGGAGGCTTCGGTGAGCACCGCGCGCTCGGCCTCATCGGCCGCCAGTCCGGGGAGCTGCTCCTCGAACACCAAGGTGGCGACCCGGACCAGCTCGACGGTCTGGCGAAGACTGACCCAGCGGGCCAGATCACGCGGGGCGGTGCGGAACGCCTCCACGGTGAGCTTGATCGAGCGCTGCGGGTCCTTGAGCCATTCGACGAAGTTCGCGACGCTGGTCTGGGTGACCAGCAATACCCCGGCTCGCTGGTCGGCGGGCAGCCGGAGGAACCATGGGTAGCGCTCCTCCATCTCGGCCACGCTGGCCGTTGCCAACCCACCAGAGGCTCTCTCCAGTCGGCGCAGAGTGCTGGTCGGCAATGGGTGGGTGCCGGCCTCGGTGGTCATGGCAGCCAGCATCGCACGTCGGACGCGGTGCTACCGCGGAATGACTCGCGCGCAATACTGGTTGACACCGCAAGAACCATTAGGCTCCGGTCGGTCGCCGAGCCCGAGGAGGGACGATCGTGAGTTCGCCGTACAAGCTCGCATCCGAGGTCGACGTGCGCCGGGCGCAGGATCGAATGCACACCGCGATCGACTGGCTGGATTCCTGGCACTGCTTCTCCTTCGGGCGCCACTATGACCCCGCTAACACCCACTTCGGTCTGCTGCTGGTGAGCAACGACGACGTGGTGCAGGCCGGGATGGGGTTCGAAACCCATCCGCACCGGGACATGGAGATCATCACCTGGGTGCTGGACGGATCGCTGGTGCATCAGGATTCGGCGGGCAACTCCGGGCTGATCTATCCCGGACTCGCTCAGCGGATGAGCGCAGGACGCGGGATCGCACACTCCGAGAAAAACGACTCCTGGCAATTGGATGGCGGTGCGCGGCACGATCATGACGTGCATTTCGTCCAGATGTGGGTACCGCCGGACACCCGGGCGATCGAACCCGGATACGAACAACTGGATATCAGCGATGAACTGGGACCGGTCGATGCCGGATCGGGCGATCTCCTGGTGGTGGCATCCGGGATGGAAGCCCACCGCGACCAGCGGGCGATCTCGATCCGGCAGCAGCGTGCGGCACTCCACGCGGCGCGGCTGCAACCAGGCGCGGTGGTCAATCTGCCGGTGGCCCCCTTCGTGCATGTATACGTCACCCGAGGTTCGGTGGATCTGGAGGGAACCGGCTTGCTCAATACCGGCGATGCGGCCCGGGTCACGGTGTCCGAAGGACAGCGGGCCACCGCCGGTCCGGAGAACACCGAGATCCTGGTCTGGGAGATGGCCGCGCGACTCACCACGGGATAGGGCGGGGGTCTGGAGCAGTGGTGATGCCGAATCACACAGAATACCAGCGTTCGGGTGTCGATTATTCCGTTCTGGATAAGGTCAAACGTGCCGCAATGGAGCGCGCCGCGGCGACAAGCGTGCTGCTCGGCGCGTCAGGGGGGACCGAGTTCGCCGGATCCCGGGGGGCGACGGCCTATGTTTTCACCATCGGTGGTCTGACGCTGGCGCTGGTCTCCGAGGGCCTGGGGACGAAATCAATTATTGCCGAGGACTATCTTGCACAGTCCGGGGAGTCCAGATTTGTTGATATTGCGGTGGACGGTGTTGCCGCGATTGTCAACGATGTCATCTCGGTCGGTGCGAACGCGATTGTCGTGACTGCTTACTTCGCTACCGGAGATGCCGCCTGGTACAGTGACGAACGTAAATCTCTGGAGTTGCTCGCCGGCTGGCAGCGAGCTTGTGAGATCTCCGGTGCCACGTGGGGTGGGGGAGAGTCCCCGGCGCTTCCAGGTCTGCTCACCGGTGCGGGAATCGAACTCGCGGGAAGTGCTCTGGCCGTCGTACCGCAGGATCGTCGGCCGATATTCGGCGAAGATATTCATCCGGGTGACTGTATTGTGGTATTGCCCAGTTCTGGTTTGCACACCAACGGGGCATCCCTGGCCCGCCGAGTCGCCGAGAACCTTCCTGAGGGATACTTGACCTCCTTGCCCAGTGGCCGCAGTTTCGGGGCGGCGTTGCTCGATCCTTCAGTATTGTATCCTCCCTTTGTCCGTGCCTTACTCGAGTCCTCAGTACATCCGCATTTCTTGAACCCCATCACGGGACACGGTCTGCTGAAGATGATGAGGCCCGCGGTCGAGGTCCGGTACGTGATACACACCTTGCCCGAGTTGCCCGAGGTGCTGGAATTCATGGTCAGGCGTACCGAGATGCCGATATCCGAGGCCTACGCGACGCTGAACATGGGTTTCGGCTACGTGGTGATTGTCGATCCCGTGGACGCCGACCGGACAGTGGACATCGCCCGCCGGGCTGGTTATCCCGGTTTCATCGCCGGCGAGGTGGTGTCCGGGGGCAAGTCCGTTTCAGTACCGTCCTTGGGAATCGAGTACCACGGCGACGAACTGGCTATCGGTTGAGCGCTGAGCTCAGCGGGGATGCGGTCAGGCCACCCCCGGGTCGGAGGTCTGGGGTCCCGCGGCTCGCGGGTCGTCGATGCAGTAGTGCCGGGCGGCCTCGGCGACGACGGACTGCGCCACCTCGCCCCGGCGGGCCAGTGCGACCAGCGCGCCCACGGTGATCGACTCTGCGTCGACCAGGAAGTGCCGCCGCGCCGCCGGTCGGGTATCGGAGAGCCCGAAACCGTCGGTGCCCAGCGTGAGCATGTCGGTGGGCACCCAGGGACGGATGAGATCGGGCACCGCCCGCATCCAGTCCGATACCGCCACCAGGGGACCCGATGTCCGCGCCAGCATTCTGGTGACGTGCGGCACCCGGGGTTCGGCATCGGGATGGAGCAGATTGTGCCGGTCGATCTCGACGGCCTCGCGGCGCAGTTCGGTCCAGGACGTCGCCGACCAGACGTCGGCAGCCACGTCCCATTCCTGCGCCAACATCTCCTGGGCGCGCAGTGCCCAGGGCAACGCCACGCCAGAGGCCGCCAGCTGTACCCGCGGCCTCTCGGTGCCTCCTAGGCCGTCGGTACCCCCAGGGCCATCGGTACGCCCTGGGCCGTCGGGGGCCGGAACCAAGCGGTACAGGCCCCGCAGGAGGGCCTCGACGTCGAGGCCCTCGGGTTCCGGTGGCTGCCGGTAAGGCTCGTTGTAGACGGTGAGGTAGTAGTAGACGTTCGGATCGGACGCGGAATCCTTTCCGTACATCCGCCGCAGCCCGTCGCGAACGATGTGGGCGATCTCGTAGCCGAAGGCGGGGTCATAGGCGACCACGGCGGGATTGGTCGCGGCGAGGAGGTGGGAGTGCCCGTCGTTGTGCTGCAGGCCCTCGCCGACCAGCGTGGTGCGCCCTGCGGTCGCGCCGAGCAGGAAGCCACGGGCCATCTGGTCGCCAGCCGCCCACAGGCCGTCACCGGTGCGCTGAAAGCCGAACATCGAGTAGAAGATGTACACCGGGATGAGCGGCTCGTCATGCGTGGCGTAAGAGGTGCCCGCCGCGGTGAATGACGCGGTGGAGCCCGCTTCGTTGATGCCCTCGTGCAGGATCTGGCCCTGCTCGCTCTCCCGATAGGCCAGCATCAGCTCGGCATCGACCGAGGTGTAGAGCTGCCCGTGCGGATTGTAGATCTTCTGCGTGGGGAACATCGAGTCCATGCCGAAGGTGCGTGCCTCGTCCGGGATGATCGGCACGAAGCGCGGCCCGATCTCGGGGTCCTTGATGAGCTCGCGGAGTTGCCGGACGAACGCCATCGTGGTGGCGACCTCCTGCTTGCCCGACCCGCGGCGCAGCACGTCGTACGCCTTGTCACCCGGCAGCATCAGGACCTTGGAGCGGGTGCGGCGTTCGGGCACGAACCCGCCCAGCGCCTTGCGCCGCTCGCACAGGTATTGGATCTCGGGCGCCTCCGGGCCCGGGTGGTAGTAGGGCGGCAGTTTCGGGTCCTGCTCGAGCTGGGCGTCGCTGATCGGGATGCGCTGGGCGTCGCGGAACCCCTTGAGGTCCTCCAGGGTCAGCTTCTTCATCTGGTGGGTGGCGTTGCGACCCTCGAAGTGCGGGCCGAGACCGTAACCCTTGATCGTTTTGGCCAGGATCACCGTGGGCTGGCCGTGATGCTGGGTGGCGGCCAGGTAGGCGGCGTAGACCTTGCGGTAGTCGTGGCCGCCGCGCTTGAGATTCCAGATGTCGTTGTCGGAGAGCTCGGTGACGAGCTCCTTGGTCCGCGGGTCACGACCGAAGAAGTGCTCCCGGACGTAGCCGCCGTCGTTGGCCTTGTAGGTCTGGTAGTCGCCGTCGGGGGTGGTGTTCATCAGGT
>JBOHHD010000084.1:0-3540 GCA_050700515.1 Pseudonocardiaceae bacterium | reverse complement strand
GTCACTACCAGTCACGTCAACGGGAAAGAGGAAGCCGGTGGGACGTCGATAATAGACGGATTGAATCTTGTTCACCTGGATTTGGCCATGCTCGGTCTCTACCCAGCCGTGCCAACCGAGTTCATCTTGCAGCACAGCATTGACAGTAATACTGCACGGAAAGTCGGCTGTGTCAAGACGGCTCACGGCTTCGCCCCGTCGTGCGATCTCGGTGACGACGCGATCCGCAGTCAGGTCATTGTCACTGGTAAGAATGAGAATCATGGTGATAGATTTCAGTCCACCTCGCGCTCGGTCTGGGTCTCGTCACTATGATTCTCTTCGTTTCCGTCAACGATGACCTTGGTGTTCTCTGTTTTCTTGTCGACGGTGTACGACTTCGCATGTCGGCCGCACTGCGGTGATGCACCATCAATCTTCATCGGCGTCCGCGCCAGACGGGTACCGAGCAAACGTGCCCGACGAGAAGGTGGTGCGGTCTGACTCAGTGCTTGGTGAACTATCAGTGGAAACCGATCGGCAGGTCCCATGAAAGGATCCGCGCCGTACCAACCGAGCTGCATTATCGTGTACGCCCTTTCGGTTTGCGGGACCAACCGATGATCAAGACTGGCTGAATCTCTTCGGTCAGGTGGCGCTCCTGGTCAGGCGGTCGCGGAGTTCGGCGACGCCGGGGCTGGGGTGCAGGGGTTCGAGCACGGTGTTCAGCAGGCGCAGCCGGTCGCGGGCCACCGAGGAACTCTGTGTCGAGATGAGGTCGATGGCCTGGTGGCCGAGGGTGACGGCGGTGTCGTGGTCCCCGGCGATCGCGTGGGCACCGGCAAGATCGGGCAGGTAACGACCTCGGAGCGCGGCGTAGCCGGGACCGTAGTGGTCTATGGCCTCGCGTAGCACTTGCACCGCCCGTCCGGCGGCGCGCGGGTCCCGCTCGGGCAGCGCCAGGTCGTAGTAGGCCGAACCCTGGCCACCGGCGATCCCGACCTCACCGACGTAGGCGGTCCAGGGCGGGGCGGCCGTGGGGTCGATGCCGCTGAAGTGCCCGACGGCCTCGCCCAGGGCGCGCTCGCAACCCTGCTCGTCGCCGTGGGTGGCATAGGCCTGGCCCTGGATCCTGCTCAGCAGGCTGGTGGTGGACGCCGACACCGGGTAGCGCCCGAGCGCGGCGGCCTCACCGATCCGGCCCAGCTGCACCGCCTCCTCGGGGCGCCGGAGATGGACCGCTTGCAACGCCATATCGGCCAGCAGGTACACGGTCAGGTCGGTGCTCTGGGGATGGCCGCAGTCGCGGGCGAGCTCCAGTGCGATCATCCACAACCGCCGGGCCGCCTCATGCTGATTGACGATGAAGCTCATCCACCCGGCCTGAGTCGCCAGATCCGCCGCCGCAAGCAGCAACCGGGGGCGCAACTCCTCGGCGACCCGCGCGTCCAGCAGCGGCAGCACCACCTGCACCTGGGCGATGGCGGCGTCGCGGATCAGCCCACTGCCGTGCGCGTAGTCCTGCTGGCGGAACGTGGCGGTGGCCTTTTCGATGACCTCGACATCATTGACCCCGATCCGGCGGGTCCCGGTGGGCTCGGCCTGCGGCAACAGAGCCAGCAACCGGCCGGTGTCCAACCCCGCCGCGCCCGCGATACCCAGCACCAGCCCGGCGACATGGCCTCCGAAGTCCCTGCGCTCCACCCAACTCACGTCCTTCCCTACCACGATCCCCGTCGCACCCACGGTAACCCCGCTCCCCCGAAAACCGAGCAGCTCAGCGGGAATCCCGAACACGGCGGCGACCCGGACCACGACCTGAACATGACACAACCAGGAATCACCACGTTCGATCGCCGAAATCCGCGACTGATCCAAACCCACCAGATTCCCCAGCGTCTGCTGCGACCAACCGGTGTGGGCGCGGATCGCGCGAAACAGGGTGCCGAAGTCATAATCGGCCAACGCGGCCACGATCGGCTCCCGCAGGTAGAAACCCGGCGGCAGGGCACGACGGGGATCGGGCCCGATACTGCGGCAGGAGTCGCATCTCGTGCCCAGTCGCCGGCCGCGGCGCAACCCCGCCCCGCACTCCGGGCAACTGACCCGTCCAGTGGTGGTCATCTTCGGATACCCCCTTCAAGGGCACTGACACTCCGCCAGCGTGATCGACTCCACGTAATAGCGCCATTGCGCACCGTGGCTCTATCACGCCGCGATCGACCACACCAGAGCGACTATCACTGACATACTTCGCCACCCAACGTCGATGTTGATCGTCACCCCACCCTCCGATCTGATCACCACCGACCGTGGCGCGGCGCTGATCCCCCTCACCACGCCACGATCCCCGAGTTGAGATCCAACGTGAAATAATTGATGGATTTGCGGTCGACTTTTCGGAAAGCGACGCGTCCCGATGCAGTCTTCCAGGACAGGAAGGGGAACTCGTGACTCATATCTCAAGGACGACGCCGATCTGCGAGAGCCCGACACGATCCTGCGGGAAGCGGCCGAGACGTTGGACTTCACCCAGCCCATCGCCCTGATGCTGCTGGGAATCCTGGAACACCTCCTGGACAGCGAGGCTCCGCACTCGATCGTGCAGCGGCTGCTGGATGCCCTGCCCTCGGGCAGCTACCTGGTGTTGTACGACCCCACGACAGAAATCGATGGCGAGTCAGCACTGGAGGCAGCCCGGCTCTGGAATGAGAGCGGGGGAAAGCCGCCGATAGCGGTCCGCAGCCTCCACGAGCTGACCAGTTTCTTCGACAGCCTGGAGCTGCTGGCGCCTGGGGTAGTCTCGGTGCCGCTATGGCGCCCCGAGCCCACTGATATCGGCACCCCCGTCGAGGTGAATTCGTTCGGTGGAATGGGGAGAAAACCCTGAGCGGGGTGTCGAGCTGGTCAGTTCAGGATGCGGACCACACTGCCGGGTTCATCGAGCCAGACCCACTGCCGCCCGTCACGGATCTGGAAGCCGAACCGATCGAGTCCTGGTTTGTCGTGTTCATACCACCAGTCGTAGGCGGCCTCGACCTCATCCCACAGAACGACGGTAGTCGAGACCGCCGACGCTGTCCCACCAGCCGTAGGCAGTGCCAGCTAAGCCAGTGGCAGAGGCCATCGCAACCAGTCCATGTCGCTATCCAACCACACGAACTGAACCGTTTGATTAGCGACGATACCGAAACGGTGCGGCGTCGGATTTCCCAGTTGTGTCCATAGTTCGTAAGCTGTTTCGACAGTATCCCAGAGCCGGCGGGGTCCTGCCTGGATTACCCGGTGCCTGCCGTGGGTTTCGATTTCGTCGATAATTTGAGCGTGTGACCCGTCGCTGGCGTACAGGAGAGTTCCTGGCCGATTGCGCCGCTCCAGTGGATCGAACACGTCAGTCGAACATACCATACGAAGTCCGGGCAGTTCGAGCTGGAGCAGCAAAAGAAAATCTTTGCTGCCCAAAACAGTGACGGGAGATAGTGTGGTAAAAGTTCTCGCAACTTTTCTTGCGCCGACAAGCATGGGGCGCTCCTGCTCCCGAAGAGGGTTGTCCAGATCGCG
>JBOHHD010000083.1:0-4463 GCA_050700515.1 Pseudonocardiaceae bacterium | reverse complement strand
GGTCTACTCACGACCTCGGGGCGAGCGCTCCCTGCCCGAACCGAAACCGATAGTGCGGGCTACTTCTTGAAAGTTTCCTTGGCCTTGTCGGCGAGATCCTGTGCCTTGTCCTTGAGCTGGGCCTTGTTCTTGTCGGCCTTGCCCTCCTGGCGCATCTCCTCGTCGCCGGTGACCTGACCAGCTGTCTCCTTTAGCTTGCCGGCACCCTCGTCAATCTTATTGCTGGTCTTGTCGTCGTATCCCATCCCGCGACTCCTCCTCTTGGTGTTACTACTCGGTGTTGCCATCTGTCCGGGCTTACCCGGTCCGGGTGCCGCCCACCTGAACGTTTTCGGTAACTCCTCTGCTGGTTACCCCTGTCCTGAGGCCGGCAAACAGCTTCGTACGTGGTGTCCCGCCGAGCGAGTGATCCATCGCGCGCGGAGGCGTCCGAAGTACTAACGTAAACCGGCGAGGACTGCCCACTTGCAGAGAGGACTCCACCATGCTGGTCCGCCGTGCCGCCCGCCCCTTACTTGCCGTCGCCTTCGTCTCCCAGGGGGTGGATACGCTGCTCAATCCGAAATCCAAGATCGAGGCGACCAGACCACTGCTGGATAAGGCCCAGCGAGTGGTGCCCGCCGCAGCCACCGTCGATCCGCTGCTGGTGGTACGCACGGGGGGCGCGGTGAAGGTCGGGGCCGGACTGATGATGGCCTGCGGAAAAGCACCCCGACTGGCCGCGGCGCTGCTTGCCGCCGACCTGATCCCGAGCACCGCAGCCGAGTACCCGTTCACCTCTGCCGGCCACCCCGACGCACGCAAGACCCAGCGAGCGCAGTTCCTGCAAAACTGCGCACTGCTCGGTGGGCTCCTGCTGGCGATGGCCGACACCGGCGGTAAACCGTCTCTGGCCTGGCGGGCCAGGCATGCTAAAAAGGACGCCGAAAAGGGTGTCAGCAAGCTGTCTCGACGCGTCCGCAAGCGCACCAAACACGCACTGGACTGAAACCGCGTCAGCGGGTTCGAGCGCGCTACATATTTCTTCGGAGGCTGTGGTGGGGTACGAGGTACGTGGTGTGGTGGCCCAGGGCAAAGGTGCTCCGGTAACCGTCGAAGCGGTTCACGTCCCCGATCCCGGTCCCGGCGAGGTTCTGCTCGCCGTACAGGCGTGCGGGGTGTGTCACACGGACTTGCACTACCGCGAAGGGGGTATCAACGACGAGTTCCCGTTCCTGCTGGGGCACGAGGCCGCAGGCGTGGTGGAGGCCGTCGGTCAGGGGGTCGATACCGTGGCGCCCGGCGACTTCGTGATCCTCAACTGGCGCGCGGTGTGCGGGCGCTGCCGGGCTTGCCGCCGAGGCAAGCCCTGGTATTGCTTCGACACGCACAACGCCGCCCAGCAGATGACGCTCTCCGATGGCACGGCCTTGTCCCCCGCGCTGGGTATCGGAGCTTTCGCGGAGAAGACACTGATCCACAGTGGCCAGTGCACCAAGGTCAATCCCTCGGTAGCTCCGCAGGTAGCGGGGCTGCTCGGCTGCGGCGTGATGGCCGGACTGGGCGCGGTGATCAACACTGGAGGGGTCACCCGTGGGGACTCGGTAGCGGTGATCGGCTGCGGTGGGGTGGGCGACGCCGCCATCGCCGGGGCTGTGCTGGCCGGGGCGAGCACGATCGTCGCTGTCGACGTGGACCCGGGCAAGCTGGCGTGGGCTAGGGAATTCGGCGCAACACACACCGTCAACGCCCGCGAATCCGACGTCGTCGAGGCGATACGGGCGTGCACCGGCGGCTTCGGAGCTGATGTCGTGATCGACGCGGTGGGCCGTCCGGAGACCTGGGAGCAGGCATTCTTCGCCCGCGATCTGGCCGGCACCGTGGTGCTGGTCGGGGTACCCACCCCGGAACTCACGGTACCCAGCCTCCCGCTCATCGAGTTCTTCGGCCGCGGCGGGGCGCTCAAGTCGTCCTGGTATGGCGACTGCCTGCCCGAACGGGACTTCCCCATGCTGATCGACCTGCATCTGCAGGGACGGTTGCCGCTGGACAAGTTCGTGTCCGAGACAATCACCCTCGACGAGGTCGAAGAGGCTTTCGAGAAGATGCATCGTGGCGAGGTGCTGCGCAGTGTAGTTGTGCTGTGATCGAGCGAGTGGTCACCTCAGGGACGTTCAACCTGGACGGCGGAACCTGGGAGGTGGATAACAACGTCTGGCTGATCGGCGACGAGCGCGAAGTGATCGTGGTGGACGCCGCGCATGAGGCAGCGGCGATCGCTACCGCAGTGGGTGATCGCCGGGTGGTGGGCATTGTGTGCACCCACGCCCATGATGATCACGTGAATGCGGCGCCCGCGTTGGCCGGTCTACTGGGTGACGCGCCTGTACTACTGCACCCGCAGGAGCACGTGCTGTGGCGGCTCGCGCATCCGGGCGTCGCGGCACCGGACACCGACATCGCTGACGGTCAGCTGCTCCGCGTCGCGGGTACTGCGCTGCAGGTGCTGCACACACCTGGGCACTCGCCCGGCTCATGCTGCCTGTATGCCCCTGATCTGGGCGTGGTGTTCAGTGGGGACACCCTGTTCCAGGGCGGCCCGGGCGCCACCGGCCGGTCCTACTCGGACTTCGACCAGATCATCAGCTCGATTCGTACCCGGCTGCTGTCGCTTCCGGAGGAAACCGAGGTGCGCACCGGGCACGGGGCCTCCACCACCATCGGCAGTGAAGCCGTGGCCCTGCGGGATCCTTCCGCTTAGGCTCACGGTGTTGATCATTTCGAATAACGGACTCAGCGCATGGCGATAGGCGAGTATTCGCGTTCAGTATTCCCGGTGTAGATCTGGCGGGGGCGACCGATCCTGGTGGTCGAATCGTTGATCATCTCTCGCCAGTGCGCAATCCAGCCCGGCAGCCGACCGATGGCGAAGAGTACGGTGAACATCTTGGTCGGGAAACCCATCGCCCGGTAGATCAAACCGGTGTAAAAATCGACATTGGGATAAAGTTTGCGCTCGATGAAGTAGTCGTCGGTGAGCGCTTTCTCCTCCAGTCGCAGTGCGATCTCGAGCAGCGGATCGTTGATTCCGAGCTTATGCAGGGTGTCGTCCGCAACCTTTTTGACGATCTTCGCGCGAGGGTCGTAGTTCTTGTAGACACGGTGCCCGAAGCCCATCAGCCGCACGCCGTCCTGTCGATTCTTCACTTTTTTGACGAAGCTCTCGACGTCGCCGTCGGCAGCGCTGATACGTTCGAGCATCTCCAGCACGGCCTGGTTCGCTCCCCCGTGCAAGGGGCCGAACAGCGCATTGATCCCCGCAGACACCGAGGCGAAGAGGTTGGCCTGCGAAGAACCGACCATCCGTACGGTCGACGTCGAGCAGTTCTGTTCGTGGTCAGCATGCAGTACGAACAGCAGGTCCAGCGCGTTGGCCACCACGGGAGGAACCTCATAGGGCTCGACGGGCAACCCGAAGGTCATCCGCAAGAAATTCCGCACCAGATCGAGCGAGTTGTCCGGGTAAAGGAAAGGCTGGCCGATCGACTTCTTGTAGGCGTAGGCGGCGATGGTGGGCATCTTGGCGAGCAGCCGGATTGTGGACATCTCCACCTGTTCCGGGTCGAACGGGTTGTGAGTGTCCTGGTAAAAGGTGGAAAGGGCGGATACCGCGCTGGAGAGCACCGGCATCGGGTGCGCGTCGCGCGGAAAGCCGTCGAAGAAGCGCCGCAGATCCTCATGCAGCAGGGTGTGTATCTGAATCTGTTCGGTGAACTCGTCCAGCTGGCCGCTGGTCGGTAATTCCCCGTAGATCAGCAGATAACTGGTCTCCAGGAACGTGGAGTGCTCGGCGAGCTGATCGATCGGGTACCCACGGTAGCGCAGTACGCCCGCCTCCCCGTCGATGTAGCAGATCTCCGAATTGCAGGAAGCGGTGTTCGCGAACCCGGGATCGAGCGTGACCATCCCGGTGCCGGCCAGCAGCTTGCTCGCGCCGATCCCGGCCGGCCCCTCGGTTCCCTTGACGATCGACATGGTGTGCTCGCCACCGGGGTAACTCAGGGTCACAGTCTCCTCGCCGCGGCGGCTGCCGGCGGAGCCGTCCGGGCGAGCCGGTACTCCGGGCGCTGGAGCGTCAGCCATTGCCGTTCCTCCCACTCTCGGATGGGGCGCTCACCACCGGCGCCAGGCGCGCGACGAGCCGGCCCGCGCTGGCTGACTTACCGTCGACAACAACATCCAAGATAGTCCGCATTTTGCCTACGACGTAGTCGTTCTGCTCACGATCAGCCGATTGACCAGCCACAGCAGGACACCGACCACCAGGAGGACCCCAGCGAGCAGATAATGGAGGGGGTCGCGCCCGGACAGCGGAGTGGCCAGGTAACCACACAGCAGTGCTCCGAGCCATGGGGTCCAGCTCGGAGCGTGGTAATGCTCATGCGCGACGGGCTGCCTGCGCAGCACCAGGCAGGCGATGTTGA
>JBOHHD010000082.1:0-12770 GCA_050700515.1 Pseudonocardiaceae bacterium | reverse complement strand
GCGCAACACGGAAGCCAGAACGTTGATCGGCTCCGACCCTTGTGATTGTCGTGTCATCAGCGGGAATTTTGCGCCAGCAACGCCTCGAACTCGCCTACTCCCTCCGCTCCGAGAACATCGATATACTCCTCGGGCACATCCAGAAACGTGTCCACATCGGCATCGCCTATCAGTTGGGCCAATCGCGTGGCCAACTCGAGCGGATCCGGGCGGCACGCCTGGCACAATCGCAGGTGAAGCTCGGCCAGCGCGGAACCGATCTCCTCCGGTTCGGTCTCGTAGGTCTCCCACGCGTCGTTCAGGTAACCCGACAACGTGGCCCACACGGCGATCGCCTCCTCGACCACGATCAGCACCTCATCGGTGGGCGGGCGCACCGCGAGCAACTCCAGCTCGGCCACCATCGCCGTACCGGCCTTGACGAGGTCGTACAGATCCCAGCGGCCGTGGCCGTTCGGCACATCGGCAGCGGCCACCACCACCCGCCGGACGGCGTGGATCTCAGCCGGTCCCGGTGGCGGCAACCGATCGGCACAGGCCAGTAGCAGGGCCGCGAAGTACCGATCCGCGACAGCCTGTCGGGCGACCAGTCCGATCAACTTGCGCGGGGCGAGCCCCGCAGCGATCGTGGCGAATCGTTGCTCTTCGGGATCGACCCCTCGGCCCCGAGACGGAATCGACGAGAAGGCGAGTCCATTCTGCAAGGCAGCCAACACGACCGCGACTGCATGTCCGCACAAGTCACCGGGCACCCCCTCGGCGCAGTCACACTCACCGGTCAGCGCTCCATTGACCACACCAACCCATACCTCAAGGAGCCCGCAATCGGGATCAGCGATGACAGCACTCGCCCCACCGTCTTCGGCTTCGAGGTCACGAATCCGCCCCTGCAGGAGATGTTCCTGCCCCAGCTCCGAGAGGTCCTGCCCCACGGACGCCAACAGCCCGTCAGCATCAAGTCGTACAGCCACGAGGATATTCAACCGTACCCTGCCCAGCGGCACCCAAGCCGGAGCTGGACGTCGAGCAGGCGCTGGCACCGTCGATGCCCTCAGGAGGCCGGAGGGATCAGCGACTAGACGTCGTATTCGTCGTGGCGACGGACCCAGGACATGAACGGACCGTCGCTGTGACCGGCCGGCTGCTCCCAGTCCTTCTCGATCCGGACCATCGGCCGCCGGCGGCGTTCGGTGTTCAGCGCGTCCCGCGCCCGGGTCGCCGCCTTACCCTTGGACCAGCAGCGCCTCGCGGGCGGCGAACCATTCCTCGCGGGACACCATGGTGGGCAGGTTCATCGGTTCCTCTTCCTTCGACGGTGAGATGGGTCAGCGACACCTCTCGGAGGTAAGGACCCGAGGTGGGTCCGGAACTCATCGGTCCATGCCGACGAAACTGGGACATGTACCGGGCAGTACTTCAGCAGCCCGAGCCGAACGACGAGTCATCGTCGTCAGCGCCCGGCGTGCACGCCATCCACTCGGGTCTCGATCCCCTCGGCAACGAAGCACAGATATCCGCGGATCGCTCGGACCCCCTCCAGGGGCTCTGGGTAGCAGAAAGCGGCGTCGGTGATGAGCCCCGATGAGGTCTGCAGGCTGCGGTAGGATGCAGTGCCCTTGTACGGGCAGACGGTGTGTGTACCGGACAGTTCGAGGAGTTCGGTGCGCACATCATCGGCCGGTACGTAGAAGCGGTTGGGTAGGCCGGTTTCGGACAGCAGCACTGTACGGCGGGACTCGGCGATCACCTCCTCACCCGCTACCACCTGCACGTGCCGGCTGGTGGACCGGACGTCGACGCGGTGGTAGGGGTCGCGCAGGTGTCCGATCACCTCTTCGTCCTCATCGAACCAGGCGTCCATCGCGTCCCAGTACAGCGCTACATGATCGCGAAGCCAACTCACCTCGGATAGTGGATCGAGGTAGGACCACACCGCGTCCTCGGCTGTCTGGCCGTTCACCACGATCGACCAGTAACTGGCGTCTCCTTTGAACGGGCAGTGGGTGCGGTGGTCAGTAGTGGTGAGCAGGTCGTTACGGACGTCGCCGCGGGGTAGATAGAGCTGCGGGAGCAGGTTGCTCTCGTGCAGCAGCATCCCGTTAGTGGTGTCGAGCACCGTCGCGCCGCCGAAAACCGCCCGCACCCGTCGAGGGAAAGGCTCGAACAGCAGCCGGTGCCCGGGACCGTCGATACGGTAGTTGACGGTGTCGCGCGGGCGGGAGGACAGCGGGGCGTCACCAAAGGTCAGTGTCATGCCATCAAGCCTGGCGCCTCAGGAGCACCAATGCACGTCGGCATCGACCTCTCTCCCGAAAGCTGGGGAAACAGCTTGGCACACCGTTTTCCGGGTTGTTAGACGCAGCTCCGACGCGGCGAGCACTAACGTCAAACGGTCCGGACCCCGATGCTGGAGCCCACCTCCTCTATGAACTCGGCCGGCGGATATGCCACTTCACTGCCGTAATAGATCGCCATGGGCGAGACCCAGGCATCCGTGGCACCGGCTGAAATTACCGCAGGCATGGCACGTGATATCTCACTCTTGGGTAGTGTCACCGTCGCGATGAACGGTGTGCCGCCGGTAGGTTCTGATATGGTGACGGTGCGAACCCCATCGCCAAGAATCTCTCCGAGTTCCAGCGACTTGCTCGCGATGATCCGCAGCTCAACGAAGTCGTTGGCCTTCAATGCTCCAAGAATGAGATGTGTCATGCCGTCAAGCTTGCGTCGCTTCCAGGGATCCTCGCTGTAAATCTTTCGGTTCACAAAAAACTGATTCGTGGAGCGGAAGATCTCTGCCACCTCGCGCAAATGGTTTGCCCGCAACGAGGCACCGGTCTCAGTACATTCGATGATGGCATCGGCAAAATATTCCGCTTTGGCCTCGGTCGCCCCCCACGAAAATTCGACTTGCGCGTCAACACCGCAGCGGGCCAACCACATCTTCGAAATTCGAGTCAATTCTGTAGAGATAGTAAAAGGTGAACCACCCGCACGCCGCTCGTCACATACTTCTCGCAAGTCGTCAACGTTCTCGATGACCGAGGACTCGGGAACGGCCAGCACCCACCGGACCGGACGGTCAGTTTGCCTCGAAAACGGAAGCTCAGCCATCAAACGGACGTGCTGTAATACGTCCTGCTCGACTATCCAATCTCGACCCGATAGGCCGACGTCGAGCCGCCCAGAACGTACATAACCTGGAATCTCCTGTGGTTTGAGCAAGACAGGAATGATTTCGGGGTCGTTCGAGTTGAGCCAAAGCGTACGCGATCCACCCGAAAAGTGAAGACCTACCCGCTCGAATATAGCTAGTGTAGATTCCTGGAGACTTCCCTTAGGAATACCAAGTCGAATAGCAGCAGCCTTGTCGGAAATCACGGTCAGGACCTCGACCCAAGTAGCAGCTCGGCCACCCGTTGCGTTAATTGCTCCCTGGGATGTGTGGATTGGCCTGCGGAACCGGCGGAACGAAATTGCTCATTGTCCATAATATCACCACGAGCCGCGAGGCCTTCGCGCAGGTCCTTGATCGTCACAGTGTTGTTCTGAATCTCGGACGCCCCCAAAATAATAGCCACGTCAAAACCCTGGGCGTTAGCATAGGCAAGTTGACGACCAACCTTGCCGACGGCGTCTCCGACATACAGTTCCGTGGCGATACCAGCAGCCCGGAGCTGAGCCGCAGCGGTCGAGGCGAGCGCAGGCTCTACTTTGGGCATCATCAGTACCAGAACCTGTGCTGCGGTGCGGGTTGTTCCCAGGTCTACCTTGAGGTTCCGCAGGCCGGTAATGAGTCGGTCGAGTCCGATCGATGCACCAACAGCAGGAACCGACTCGTCTCGGAATCGGCTGACCAGACCGTCGTAGCGCCCTCCACCGATAACCGAACCGACGCCGGCCTGGGACAAGGTACCTTCATAGACTGTTCCAGTATAGTAAGCTAATCCCCGCGCCAGACTGGGGTCGAATCTTGCTGCGCTTTCCTCGACGCCAAGTCCCTCCAGGTGCGCCAGCAGCTCGTTCACCTCGGCCAATGCGATGTGCGCCAGGTCGCCGGGAGCGATGCGATCCGCTAGTGCTCCTACCACTTCCGCCCGCGAGGAGCCTTCCACGCTGACGAAATCTAGAATCGCTTTGATGGTATCCGCATCGAGGCCTACGCCGGAGATCGGGTCACCAGACCTGTCGACACGCCCAGCACCGAGTTCTGCTATAAGGTCATTATCGGAGATTTTGTCGCGCTTGTCGAGAACGCGGAGCACGTGACGAGCACGGCCCTCATCGTCGACTCCGATACCTGCAAGAAATGCATCGAGCAGCCGGCGATTATTCACCCGAATGAAGTATCCCCGATCTGATTCGCTGCTCACCGGCGACAAGTCGAGCGACTTGAGCGCACTGCTCATAACAGCGACGATTTCAGCGTCGGCAGCAATCGAAGTAGTGCCTGCAATATCAACATCGAATTGCACGAATTGCCTGAACCGACCCTGCTCGACGTGGGGTTCATCCGCTCGGAAAACTGGACCGATGTGGTAGCGTCGAAAAGGCAACTTGATCTCATGTGGACTGTACTGGGCCACAACACGAGCAAAGGGTACAGTGAGATCGAACCGCATACCGATCGGTTGTTTCTCAGGCGTCTCAAGCTGAAATATTTGTTTATCAGCTTCTTCACCGCCGGTTCCGACCAGCGTCGGTAACAACTCGAGTATCGGAGTGTCCAACGGGACATACCCATAAGATTCGTAAACCCGACGTACGCGATCAATAACTTCATTTCGAAGCAGCATCTCTTCCGGAAGAAGATCGCGAAAACCTCGAAGGGTCTGGGGACGAACTAGTCGTGTCATCGATAGTTCTTCTTCCATAATCTTCTGGTCGAAGACGACCAAAGTAGTTTGGTACCGAGAGCGGGAATCGAACCCGCGCTTCCTGATCCACAATCAGGTGCTCTACCACTGAGCTATCCCGGCAGAACTCCGGACGTCAGCGGGAGATCCACTGTCATCCGAGCGACTACGACAGTATATCAGTACTCTTGCGTCTGTCCACCTCCATGGCGGCTACTTGATTGTACAGGGCGCCGGGCTGGTTGTAGAAGCGGGCCCACTCCTTGCTGCCGTACGAGAAGTGCCACCACTCACCGTCGTACGGCGCGAAACCGGCCACCATCATGGCTCGCCGCAAAAGTTGCCTGTTCTGCCAAGCCTCCCTACTGATGAACGGTGAGAAGGTGAAGGAGTCTTGCGCGAAGTCCCATATCGTAGTACCCGCGTCTACCGCAACTCCATCTCGTAGTATATGCACGTCGACTGCGCCACCTGTCGGGTGGCCCGCGACGTCGGATACGGCAATCCGACGATGCGTGGCCTCGAGGAGCTCGTCCTCGTCACCGTACTCGGCGGCCAGCGAACTCCTGGTTTCGTCAAAGAGCTTTTGGTGAACTTCGGGCGACCAGTACCCGCACACAACTTCGAGCTGCAACTCCTTGTCAAAAGACTTGAGCTCTTGCCCAGCCCAATACAGACGGTCTGCGACTGCGCTTCTCAAGATGATGCCGTCCGCGGGCAAGCTGACGATGCTGTCATTGACCGGCTTGACACTCAGTACAGCCGAAGGTCGCACAGCAACAAAGCCCACCTCGTCCTCTTCGGGAATAACTGGAATGTCAGCGTAATCTTTGTAATCGTCCATCTTCTCCTCAAGCTGTCGATACACTTCCTCACGAAACTCGACCATCTCCGTCACTCTCCCATTACTCATCGACCGTTAACAAGTCCCCGACCATAGCCACAAAAAGAACGCGAGACGGATCCTCCGCGTCCACTAGATCATTAAAAATTTTACCGGTTTTAACTAACCGTTGATTAGTGGGGTCGACCACGGCTTCCGGCCCCATAACTTGGGTCATCGTTCGTCGCGAGGTACGATACATGGTGGCATCGCAATTTGTCCGTTGTATGGCGTCGAACCCGAGCGACTGTGCTACGGCCAAGCGCTCAGTATGAAACAACCCACTCCAACCTCGACCACGATAACGGGGGTTGTCCTCGATACCCGACTCCGAGAGATACCAAAGGCTGTTCGTCCCGGCACCCAAGTGACGTAGCAATCCACTGATGGCAGCGACCATCTCGGGCTTTCTGTATTTGGCTTCCGCAAACTCTTCTGGAGTCGAATACGAAAATCCCCAGCTGAATCCGACCACCCTACTCTCCTCATTGTCACGAAGAAGGAAAAGGGCTGAATTAGGACGCCCAAGCTCTTGGCTTATATGAATAGCCGTCTCGCCGGGCGGATGTGCCGCTATGAGAGTACCCTTACAGCCGCTATTCGGACAGGAATCCCCCGGACATGTCTCTGTTCCGAAATGTACACCCTCAGTTGAACAAGTGGTGTATTCCCTCCAAGGACTCTCTGCAAATACACGGGAGTACAACAGCGCCAATGCTTCCAAGGTTTGCTCATTGATCTGCGGAGGGGCGCCGGGAATTCGCTCTAAGATTACCTTTGCAGTGTTTATGATAGCACCTCGCACAGCAGTGTTCGATACAAGCTGGCTGCCTGCTCAAGGTTCTCCAGAGCTACATTTTCATTGGCGGCATGCTTATTGGCTCCACCGGTGCCGATGATGAAAGTGGGCTTGCTGAATTTTTCAGCCACCAGGTGAGCGTCGATATACCCTTGAAATTTGCGATTGGCTTTCTTGAAAGCAAGATCGGCTTTGGCGTAAACCTTTTCAAGTAGAGCTGTATATTTTTGATCGAACACTACCGGCCAAGGTGCAATTTCGTGGCGAACGACAGTTTCCACGACTTCGAGTCCCCGTTTTTCCATAAAGCATTCGATTAATCCTAAAATCAGCCCAACATTAACTTCTCCTCGCGAGGGTCGAACTTCCAGAGTAATATCGGCAGCATCCGGAATACTATTACCTTCGCGCAGCCACTTGATTTCTCCTTGAGGATTTTTTTGCATTAATCCGCCCTGCAGATACGCGATGTTCATCGTCGTAGGCCCCAGGTCGGTGTCAACAAAATTTGTCAGTTCACGATTCAGATCTTGAAGCGCTTCAATGGATTCGATTATCGCGTTTACACCGCACCTGGGATTTGAGGAATGTCCGCTGACGCCCCGGATTGCCAGTTTTAGTTCTATGAGCCCACGACAACCACTTCCCACCTCCAAATCGCCATCCAACGACAAAATCATATCGGGAGCAATTTTAGCAGTTTTTGTATCTTCGATAAAGCGGTTTATACCTTTAAAATTGTACTCCTCATCCACATACATGAGCAACATGAGGTTATCAAGAGATAAGGTGTCCCTCTCCTGCACGAGAGCCCAAAGAAAAGCAGCTAGGGAGCCCTTCATGTCAGAAGCACCTAAACCATACAGCCTACCCCGCTGCACAACAGGAGTAAGCGGACTGGTGTGCCATCCCTCGTTGGGGTGCACTGTGTCCACGTGGCCCAGGACGAGTAGCTTCGGTTCACCTCTCCCCTTAAGAATCAGATTACAGCGTGATGATCCTTCAAGGTACTGCCTTTCAACCACCATCCGCGGTAGCGCCGTCTCCAAAAAATCAGCTATCAACTCTGTCAGCCCGGTTTCATCTTGATGATCGTCAACGTAGCTGGGGACTGAGATCAATTCACTGGTGAGCGAAAGCACGGTCGAATAGTCGATCATGGGCGGGCTCCTATCAAATTTCAAGCGTTACAGAATCGCACTGACCGCGGAGCGGCTGATCAAATCGAGCTCGGTGGTCCAGCGCAGGCGAGTGAGACAGACATCGGTGATGTCAGTTTGGCCTGACCACACTCGTATCCCTGTTCTTATTATTTGAGTCAAAAAAACGCCAGTTGCGGCTGGCGTTCCCTGGTTCAAGCTCGGATCGGCCTGTTAAGGGTCTAACCAGCGACTCCTGGCAAAATATGGCTATGATGGAGTGTTGATACGCAGGCACAGTAAAAGGCGCCGTGGGAGCTACCATCCGACGGCGCACAGAGAGAGAGTGCACTTTTCAGCGTGTTCATAGTTACCGGTCACAATAGTGGGATGGGAACAAGCTGTCAACTCAGACCCCTAGACCAGCACGCTGGGATGAGTCAGACCTGGCCAACGCAAGATCGTCGCGACCACGCCGGCCGAAAGGACAATCTCCTAGCACATCATCGAACGCCGCCGCCCAGCGGTTAACTCGCCGGCTGGATCCCAGCGACGCGGTTGTGATCGGGCCCGGCTCGGGGCCGGGGTGTTCTCCGTGTTCGTCCCTGCCGCACAGGCCGCAGGGACCGGGCTATTGCTGGGCCTGGCGTTCGCCGCGGTGGCCGCCTATTGCACGTCGGCGTACCTGGCTGCGCGGTACCCACGATCCGATAGCACTTATACCTCTACGGTCAGGAGCAACTGGGGTCTTTCTGGGCGTACCTGGCCGCATGGGGTGTCGTGGTGGGCAAGACGGCCTCGCACTGACGGCTATCAGGTGCTTCGCCGGCGACACCGCCAGCACCACCCGTCTTCAACCCTTTCCGGCATCAGCGTCGGCGGCATCCTGCCATCCAACCGACCTGATGTTCTTCGCCGGCTACGCCCGGATCGCCACCTTGGGCGAAGAGGTCCACAATAGCGGCCCTGGACTCCTTGCCGGTCCTCGTGCTGAGTGTCTCACCTAACGCGTTCGCGAGGACTCGTGAGGAGCATCTGCCCAGTGCGCTGAACACGGTTCGCCCTCACTTCGGGGAGCCGCGCCGCGATACCGTCGGCACGGTGGTCAGGGTGCCGGTTAGCATCGTGGACCTCCGCACAGCGATCGGTCTTCTCTATCTTTCGCCGTGCTCGTCTACTACGCAATCATCAACGCTTCGGCCCTGTGCCCGGATCAAGGCTGGCCATCACAGATCGTGCCGCCCTTCGGCCTGGCCAGCTGCCTGATAATGGTATTGCATTTGCCGTTCGGGTGGGTCATCAGCGGTGCCGCGGTGCTCCCTGGTCGGCGCGATCCTGTGGGCTGCCCGTCAGCTCGTGAGCCGTCAGGCACTCGGCACGGAGATGTGAATCTTGACCTCTGACTTGATCTTCAGTGCGCCGAGCATGGCGGAAAACGGCTTGATGCCGAATTTGGTCTGGTCGAGAGTGAGCTCGGCATTCCAGCACTTGCCGTCATCGTGCGCCTGCACTGAGACGGGATTCTTCACGCCGTGCAGCGTCAGGTCACCTTTGATGGTCGCACTGTCACCGTTGCGTTCCACGGACGTGGAGCGAAACGTGATCTTGGGGAACTTGCGCGCACCCAGGGTGTCCGCCGCGTTACCCGCGATCTTTTGACGATCAGGCTCCGAGGGCCCTTCGCTCACCACGCGCAGCGAGTCCGCCTCGAAATCAGCGGTGATCGTGTCGTCTTCTCCCACGTCCAAGGACAACTTCGTCACACGCAGGTCGACATCATGGCCCATGGACTTCGCCACACCATCCCGAAAGACCGATACTCGACAGTCGACCGCTTCAGCGTCAAAGATAGGCACGCACGGAGACTAGCCCGGTCGCGCCTGAAGATTACTAGTTTTCACTCGAACAGACCAATTGTTTACCGTGTGTAGTAGTTGCTCCCTCCGTCAAGCACACTCCTGGTCCAGGGCAGAGGCCGAAGCGGGGATGGCCTTGACGAGACCATCCACGCCGGGCAGCGCATCCCGGTCGACGTGCAGGCCGATATAGGCAGTCCCCCGGTAACAGGACAGCCCCACCACCAGGGCATGACCGGGTGCCAGAGGGGCTACCGGGAAGACCTCCACCAGCTCTGCGCCACCCAGCCGAAGCGAAATTCCCGGCACGGGGACGCTGGTCACCATCAAGTCGAACAGAAGCGCGGCGACCTGACCAACCACGGGGGCCGCGAACCGGTGCAGTGCTGGTGGCAGCCGCTCCGCAAGCAGCGGTATCGCCCCGGGGCCGCGGGTGGGACCGACAGCCTTGCTGTGCCGCATCGCCTGCTGGACGATGCGCAGCCGCTCGCCGGCATCGGGCTCACCCACTGGCAGTTCGCACAGGTAACCCGACATCTGATTGCCCCCGATCCGCCCCCCCGACCTGGCCCGGCAACTCACCGGGATCAGCGCTCGCAGGCGCAGGCCGTCGACGGGATGGCCCCGGGTACCAAGCCAATCCCGCAAGGCGCCGGCCACCACGGCCAGCAGGACGTCGTTCACCGTGGCGCCCCCGAAGTGGGCCCGGATCCGCCGCACGTCCTGAAGATCCAGCCGAGCAAACCCCAGTTCCCGCCGACCTGAGGACGTGATCACCAGGGGGGAACCCGGTGACGGTAACCGGGCGCCGCCGAGCACCGATGCGGCCATGCCTATCAGGTCGGTCGCCTGCCCTATCGCCTCGCCTGCCGCCCGCCGCACGCCACTGACCAACCGACACGGCGCGGTCAAGATGTGCCCTATCGTCGACCAGCTCGACGCGGTCGCCATGAGTGAAGTGACTGGGTGCGCCCCGGAGCTGGTGGGGACGCCGCGTGCGGGGCCTTGCGGGCCCCACTCGTCCAACAGACCGACCCCGATCTCCAGAGCGGCCATCCCATCACCGAATGCGTGATGCAGCTTCACCAGGACTCCGAAACGCTCCGGCTCGTCCCGCCAGCGCAGTCCCGACATGACGTGCAACTCCCACAGTGGGCGGTTTCGCCGCAGCGGCCGGGCCATCAACTTCGAAGTCAGCTCCGTGGCTTGACCGTAACTGTCAGCACCGCTCAGGTGATGGGCATGAATGTGGTCCGCGGGATGGAATCCCGGGTCATCGGCCCAGGTTGCCGACCCTGGGGGGAACCAGGCACGCTGCACCCGCCGACCCAGCCGTGGGAGTCGCCGCACCCGCTCCGCCAGCAGCGATGCGACCTGCTCAGCGGACATCGGCCGACTGGGCTGGAAGATCACCAGTGCGCCCAGCTGCATCGGCGTGATATCGCGCTCCAGGCAGAGAAAGGCCGTATCGAGTCCACTGAGCCTGAGCCGTTCCGCTGCCATCGCACCCCTCTACCGATGAGCTGTCCCGGTGAGTGAAGCAGCGCAGGCCTGTGTGCTGAACGTGCACAGGATTTCTTGCGGCGCGGCGACCGGGCGTAGCTTCAGCGTTGCACATCTGAACCGCAGGGGATATCACGCTGAAGCCTGACAGCCGGAGGGCCTGACGCCCGCGACTCGGCTGCCCGGCGCGCAATAAGCTGCGGCACACGCTGTGTCCGCACTGTCTCGGAGGAAATTGTGTCCACCCTGTTCAGCCGCATCATCTCCGGTGAGCTACCCGGGCGCTTCGTCTGGAAAGACGAACGCTGTGTGGCCTTCCTCACCATCGCACCACTGCGGCCGGGGCACGCGCTCGTCGTCCCTCGCGAGGAAATCGACGAGTGGACCGAGACCGACGACAGCTTGCTCGCCGACCTCATGCTGGTGGCCAAGCGGGTCGGCGCGGCCCAGCGGGTCGCCTTCAATGCCCCGCGCGCCGGGTTGATAGTCGCTGGATTCGAGGTACCCCACGTGCATGTGCACGTGTTCCCTTCGTGGGGGATCGACGACTTCGACTTCGACAAGGTGGATCACGAACCCGACCCGGCCGAACTCGACGCCGCTGCCACCGCCCTACGCACAGCCCTTTGTGCAGCCGGAAACAGCGATCAGGTGCCGGACTGATCGGCTCCGATTGGGTGGTCAGGTAGAGGGGGTCAACGGCCGGAAGCGGCGCAGTCGCAGGCTGTTGGAGACCACGAACGCCGAGGAAAAGGCCATCGTGGCACCGGCGATCATGGGGTTGAGCAGCCCTGCGGCGGCCAAGGGCAGCGCGGCGACGTTGTACGCGAAGGCCCAGAAGAGGTTGCCCTTGATGATGCTCAGCGTGCGTCGGGACAGCCGGATCGCATCCACGGCCACCCGTAGATCACCGCGGACCAAGGTGAGATCGCTGGCTTCGATGGCGGCGTCGGTCCCGGTTCCCATGGCCAGACCGAGGTCGGCCTGGGCCAATGCAGCTGCGTCATTGATGCCGTCACCGACCATGGCAACGACGTGACCGGCTTGCTGCAATCGGCGGACTTCATCGACCTTGCCCTCGGGTAATACCCCGGCGATCACAGTGTCGATCCCGACCTCGGCGGCCACCGCAGTCGCGACCGTCTCGTTGTCGCCGGTAAGGAGCACCGGAGTCAGCCCCAGAGCGCGAAGCTGACGCACTGCCTGCGCGCTGCTGGGTTTCACCGTGTCGGCCACCACGCACAACCCTCGCACCTGGCCGTCCCAGGCGACCGTGACGACCGTGCGGCCACCACGCTCGGCATCCCTGGATGCCGTCACCAACAGCTCGGACAAGGGCAGGAACCAGTGCTCAGCCAACCAGGCAGGCCGGCCCACCAGTACCACCGTGCCGTCCACCACGCCTTGCACGCCCAACCCCTGCGTCGAGCGAAATCCGGTGACCTCCGGCAACTCACCCAGACGCTGTCGACCACCGGCCGCGATCGCGGTGGCCACGGGATGCTCGGAGGCATCCTCCACGGCGGCAGCCCGGCGCAGTACCGCCTCGGCGTCCTCCCCAACCTCGGGCACTACCTCGACCAGGGTCATGGTGCCCGTGGTGACGGTGCCGGTCTTGTCCAGCACCACGGTGTCGACCCGGCGAGTGGATTCCAGCACTTCAGGCCCCTTGATGAGGATGCCGAGCTGAGCACCGCGACCTGTGCCGACCAGCAGAGCGGTGGGGGTGGCCAA
>JBOHHD010000081.1:0-4614 GCA_050700515.1 Pseudonocardiaceae bacterium | reverse complement strand
GGCGTAGCGCACGCACTCGTCGATGCAGCCCTGGGCCAGCCCGACGCCCAGCGCGGCGATCGCGATGCGTCCTTCGTCGAGGATCGACAAGAACTGGGCGTAGCCCCGGCCCCGCTCGCCGAGCAGGTTGCCCACCGGTACCCGGCAGTCGTCGAAGAACAGCTCGCGGGTGTCCGAGCAGTTCCAGCCGACTTTGGAGTACTTCTCCGAGACCGTGAAACCCGGTGTGCCGGCCGGGATCATGATCGCGGAGATCTCCTTGCGCCCCCCGTTGACCCCGGTGATCGCGGTGATGGTCACCACGCTGGTGATCCGGGTGCCGGAGTTGGTGATGAACACCTTCGACCCGTTGATCAGCCAGTCGCTGCCGTCGCACCGTGCCGTGGTGCGGGTGGCGCCGGCGTCGGTGCCGCCGCCGGACTCGGTGAGGCCGAAGGCCCCCAGCCGCTCCCCCGCACACAACCCCGGCAGCCAGCGCTGTTTCTGCTCCGAGGTGCCGAACCGGAAAATGGGCATCGCGCCCAGCGACACGCTGTCCTCCAGCGTGATCGCCACCGACGAGTCCACCCGCGCCAGCTCCTCCAGCGCCAGGCACAGCGCGAAGTAGTCCCCACCCATCCCGCCGTACTCCTCGGGGAACGGCAACCCGAACAGGCCCATCTCGCCCATCTTCGCCACCAGTGCGTAAGGGAACTCGCAGCGCTCGTAAAGCTCTCCGATCACCGGAGCGACCTCATTGCGGGCGAAGTCCTCCACCGTGGCGCGCAACACCGCCTGTTCCTCACTCAGCTCGAACATTTGGCCTCCCTTCGGTCGGCCCCGCGAGCGTCAGCAGGACGGCGTCGCGCGTCACCGTTGTGCCGGGGCGGGCCTGGAGCTCGCGGACCATCCCGTCAGCCGGGGCGGTCAGGGTGTGCTCCATCTTCATCGCCTCGATCACCAGCAGCCGGGTGCCCGCGGTGACCTGCTGGCCCTCCTCGACGTCGACGACGGTGACGGTGCCGGGCATCGGTGCGCGCACCGGACCGCCCTGCGCACCGGACCGGGCGGCGTCGAGGGGTTCGGGCTCGTGCAGCGCCCAGCTGTGCCCATCGCGGCCCAGCCACACCACCGCACCGTCGCGCGCCCAGGTGTAGCGCCGCGTGGTCCCGTCCAGGGTCACCACCAGGTCATCCCCGTCATGCCAGGCCGCTGCGGGCACGGGGGCAGCGTCACCGACGGCGACCTCGGCGGCCGCGGCCCGCCCCCGGATCCGGACCTCGACCGCGGCGAGCCCGCTCGCCTGCAGGTGCCAGCGCGTCCAGGCGGGTTCGCCGATCCGCCAACCACCCGGCAACGCGAACGGATCCACCACCGGGCCGGGGGGCTCCAGCGCCAGCAACGCGAGCAGGCCGGCGGCGGCGAGCACATCGTCGGGCAGCACCGAGCCGGCCCAACCCGGCAGCAGGCGTTCGACGAGCCCGGTGTCCAGCCGCCCGGCCCGCACCTCGGCATCGGCCAGCAGCGCGCGCAGGAATCCCGTGTTGGTGTCCAGGCCCAGAATGTTGGTCCGGGCCAGCGCGGCGTCCAGCCGGCGCAGCGCACTCGCCCGGTCCGGGCCATGGGCGATGACCTTGGCCAGCATGGGGTCGTAAACACTGCCGACGATGCCGCCCACCACCAGCCCGGAGTCGACCCGGACACCCGGACCGGTGGGCTCGCGCAACGCCAGCACCCGCCCGCCGCTGGGCAGGAAACCCCGGGCGGGGTCTTCGGCGTAGATCCGCGCCTGGACCGCGTGACCCGCCAGGTGGACGTCGGCCTGCGCCAGCGGCAGGGGCTGACCGGCGGCCACCCGCAGTTGCAGTTCGACCAGGTCGAGCCCGGTGATCAGCTCGGTGACCGGGTGCTCCACCTGCAAGCGGGTGTTCATCTCCAGGAAGAAGAACCGCCCCGGATCGTCGGCGGGCACGATGAACTCCACCGTGCCCGCGCCGACATAGCCGACGGCCTTCGCGACGGCCACCGCGCCGGCGCCCATCCGGGCCCGGCTCTCGGCGTCCAGCAGCACCGAGGGCGCCTCCTCGATGATCTTCTGGTGTCGTCGCTGCAAGCTGCACTCGCGCTCGCCGAGGTGCACCACAGCGCCGTAGGAATCGGCCAGCACCTGGATCTCGATATGGCGGGGAGAATCGATCAGCCGCTCGACGAGCAGGGTGTCGTCGCCGAAAGAACCCCGGGCCTCGCGACGGGCACTGGCGATCGCCTCGGGCAGGTCAGCGGCGCGGCGTACCACCCGCATCCCCTTGCCTCCCCCACCCGCGGACGGTTTGAGCAGCACCGGGTACCCGGTCTCCGCCGCCGCCGCGGCCAGTCCGGCGTCATCGAGATCCGCGTCGGCGCTGCCCGGTACCACCGGCACGCCCGCAGTCGCCACGGTCCGCTTGGCCTGGATCTTGTCCCCCATCGCCTCGATGGCCTCCGGCGGCGGACCGACGAACACCAGGCCGGCCTGGGCGCAGGCCCGGGCGAAGGCGGCGTTCTCGGACAGGAATCCGTAGCCGGGGTGCACGGCCTGGGCACCGGTGCGCGCGGCCGCGTCCAGGATCGGCTGGATCGCCAAGTAGCTGTCGGCCGCGGGCGGGGGACCGAGCCGGACGGCGATGTCGGCCTCGCGGACGTGCCGGGCATCGGCGTCGGCGTCGCTGTAGACGGCCACCGACCCGACGCCCATCGCCCGCAGCGTGCGGATCACCCGGACCGTGATCTCACCGCGGTTGGCCACCAGCACTGTGTCGAACATGGGCGAAACCTGCTCGCCGAGCTGAGCCATCGTCACTGCCCTCACATCCGGAACAGGCCGAAGCCGGCGGGCTCCAGCGGCGCGTTGGCACAGGCCGAGAGGGCGAGTCCGAGCACCATGCGGGTGTCGGCCGGGTCGATCACCCCGTCGTCCCACAGTCGGGCGGTGGCGTAGTAGGGGTGGCCCTGATGCTCGTACTGGGTGCGGATGCGGTCCTTGAAGGCCACCTCCGGCTCGGGGTCGTCAGCCCGGCGGACCGTGGCGAGCACGGTGGCGGCCTGCTCCCCGCCCATCACCGAGATCCGCGCGTTGGGCCACATGAACAGGAAGCGCGGCGAGTACGCCCGCCCGCACATCGAGTAGTTCCCGGCGCCGAACGAGCCGCCGATGATGACGGTCAGCTTGGGTACCCGGGTGGTGGCCACCGCGGTGACCATCTTGGCTCCGTTCTTCGCTATTCCACCGGCCTCGTACTCCCGGCCCACCATGAACCCGGAGATGTTCTGCAGGAATACCAAGGGAATCCCCCGCTGATCACACAGTTCGATGAAATGCGCACCCTTGAGCGCCGATTCGCTGAACAGCACACCATTGTTCGCCACCACGCCCACCGGGTGGCCGTGCAGCCGGGCGAAACCGGTGACCAAGGTGGTGCCGTACGCGGATTTGAACTCCTGAAAACGGGACCCGTCGACGACCCGAGCGATCACCTCCCGCACGTCGTACGGAATGCGGGGATCGACGGGGACCGCCGCGTAGATCCCGGCGGGATCTTCAGCGGGTTCCTCGGTGGCGACCACCTCCCACGGTCGCGGCGGGCGCGGCCCCAGAGTGCCGACGATGGAACGGACGATCCGCAGCGCATGGGCATCGTCGCGGGCCAGGTGATCGGTGACCCCGGAGACCCGGGAGTGCAGGTCCCCGCCGCCGAGGTCCTCGGCGCTGACCACCTCGCCGGTGGCCGCCTGGACCAGCGGCGGGCCGCCGAGGAAGATCGTCCCCTGATTGCCGACGATCACTGCCTCGTCGCTCATCGCGGGCACGTAGGCGCCGCCCGCGGTGCAGGAGCCCAGTACCGCCGCGATCTGCGGGATACCGCGCGCGGACATCACCGCCTGGTTGTAGAAGATCCGGCCGAAATGCTCCCGATCGGGAAACACCTGATCCTGCTCGGGCAGGTAGGCGCCACCGGAGTCGACCAGATAGAGGCACGGCAGGCGATTGTGCAGCGCCACCTCCTGGGCGCGCAGATGCTTCTTGACCGTCATCGGGAAGTAGGTGCCGCCCTTGACGGTGGCATCGTTGGCGACGATCACGCATTCCCGCCCCATCACCCGTCCGACCCCGGTGATGATCCCCGCCGCCGCCTCGTCGCCGTACATGCCGGTGCCCGCCAGCGGGGAGAGCTCCAGGAACGGGCTCGACGGATCGACGAGGGCATCGACGCGGTCGCGGGACAGCAGCTTGCCGCGCTCGACGTGTCTGGCCCGGGCCCGGGGTGGACCACCCAGCCGGGCCTTGGCGAGCCGCTCGCGCAGATCGGCCACCAGCACGGCATGCGCCTCGGTGTTGCGCGCCTCGGTGTCGTGAACCACGGTGTCGTGAACCACGGCATCCTCGGTTCCAGCGGCGGTCCGAACCGTCATCTCCCCTCCTCTGCGTCTCCCCCGCGGATCTTTTCCCCTCAACTATGTCTCCCCCACGTCTCCCTCTCGGCGAGAGTTAGCGCTCGTTAACGAGGTTAACGATCGTTAACCTCGCGCGCTACAGTCTTGCGGGTGAGCCTCCCCTCCGCGTCGAGCAATGCCGCGAACCGGCGGGAGCAGATCCTG
>JBOHHD010000080.1:0-3531 GCA_050700515.1 Pseudonocardiaceae bacterium | reverse complement strand
CAGCACGACCCGCAACCACACCTGGGTGCCGTCCTGTTCGGTCGCCCGACTACCCGCCGAGCGCATGTCGTAGGTGTTGACCACCTCGTCGCCGGACAGGCCGGTGCCGAGCCGTTCGGCCCCCTGGCGGAGATGTCCTTGCAGCCATACCCGGCGCTCTTCGACGGCCGTGGCCACGTCCTCGTCGTCCATGACTCGGCAGTCTCCTCCTCCGGCACACGCTCACTTCACGGGATGGTCTAGTTTTTGGTGAACACGCCATCCTTGTAATGGCTGTGCCCCTTACGGTCCCACTCGGCACCCACACAGGGTGTGGTTTGTTCCCGCTGTTGTTCGATCAGCGGACCCCAGTCCGGGTGGCTGCGCGCGGCGGTGAGCAACTGTTCCAGCACGGTCATTTTTCCTTTGACTGCTTGCAGCGCTGTAGTCCGACCGTGAATTCCTGGATATACCGCAGCGATGTCGGTGGCACGTGTGTCCTCGTCCAACCCGAGAAAATCGAAAATACGGTCGGCCTCGCGAATGTGTTTGCCGGAGTGTTTGCGACTCCCAGTTAATACGCCTCGCCAGAATCGGCGTGCCTGGTCGAGGGTAGGTGGCTGACCGTTGACGTTGGCCCCTTCCTGGGCCTCGATGTTGAGTCCCACCCAGGAACACCCCAGTTCGTCGTGCACGAACCAGTCTGGGCGTTCAGGTGGCGTTTTAGCTCAGCGGCCATCGGTGGTCGCTGTTCGGGTCGTCGAACCATACGTGCTGTTCGGATGGTGTCGCGGTGAGGCCGAAGCGTTCGTAGCTCGGCCGGCCGGCTTCCTCCCAGAAGGCGTGTGCCTCGACGACGCGGTCCCATAGCCGTCGGGGTCCGCCTTGGGTGACCTCGAATCCGCCGTCACCCCGGCTGGTTGCCAGCTCGGCGTAGGACCCGTCCGGGGTCATGAGGTTCAGGGTCGGGTGACCATTCTGGGTGCCGATACCCCGGGATGCGTCGGGGATGAACCATTGCGCGACGAATCCGAACAAACCATCTTCTAGCAGGAGTGCGGGATCGACTTTGGTCGTCGAACGAGCTGGCTGGTGGTCGTAGCGGGACAGCCGCGAGATGCTCGGCTCGACAGTCCGGCGCATCCACATGAACCCGGCCGAATAGGGCACGAACCGTCCTGTGGCGACGCCATCGGCATCGACGGTGAGGCGGGCAAGATTTCCGCCGAGCTGGCGCCGCACGTCGGTCAAGATGACCGCTCCTGGGGTGACCTGTTTCAACCAGGGACTCGGGATCGAGGGCACCGCACAGGTGGAGATGATGCGGTCATACGGTGCGCCCTGGGGGTAGCCTTCTGCGCCGTCGACCGCTTCCAGGGTTGGTGTATGGCCGTTGGCCGCCAGCCGCTCGCGGGCCAGGTCGATCAGCTCCGGATCGATGTCCACGCTCGTCACGTGATCGGACCCGACACGTTCGCAGAGCAGTGCGCAGTTGTAGCCGGTACCGGTGCCGATTTCCAAGACCCGGTGGCCGTTCTCGACGTCGAGGGTCTCCAGCATCCGCAACACGAGCGAGGGCAGGGTGGAGGAACTGGTGTACATCGGGCTCGTCGCCGGCTGGAACGCGCGGGACATCGGCACCTGAACGACCTTCGTCACGAGGGTCTGGTTGCTGTATACCGCCTCCAACCAGGCGCTGCGCTGCGCCTGGTCACCGATGCACAGCACGCTCGGACGGTCGAGAGCCGGATAATAGGCCGGTACGTACGGGTGGCGCCAGGTGCGCAGGAAGACATCGTGCCATTCCGGGCTGATCAGCGTGCCGTCATGGTGGAACGTCGTGGCCAGTTCCGTCAGTCGGCTTCGGGCGAACACCATTTCCTGCTCGGTGAGATCGGTAGCGTAGTTCACGCTTTTCCTCTCGCCAGTAGTTCGGCCAGCGACTGGGTGATCGGGAAACCCAGTTCGTTCTCCAGCCAGCCGTACTGGCCGAACGGATTGCATTCGAACATGACCCACTCGTCGTCTGGTGTGATCGCGAAGTCGAAGGCGCCGAAAATCAACCCGAATGACGTCATGAACGCACGAATTCCCGTCTTCACGTGTTCGGGTGGCTCGAGCACGGAATAGGTCAGGCTGTCGTAGTCGGCGCGAAAGTCGAGTTGCGCGGCGTCGGAGCCTGTGTGGATGGCGGCACCGAATATGTGCTCGCCAACCACGGTCACTCGTGTTTCGCAAGCCTTGGGTACGAACGACTGAAAGAGGTGAGCAGTCGTTTCCACTCCACGCAGGTCATCCAGTGCGGCGGGTTCGAGGCGGCGGGTGAACGCGGCCTGCAATCGCCCGGATTCGGCGATGACCGCGGTCGAGAGGTTCTTGGCTGCGAGGGGCTGGTTGATCGACTTGGCAAAGTCCCGGACGCTGCCAGGGTCGTTGCTGATCAGCGTCTCCGGAACTTTCAGCCCACACCGTCGGGCGACGTCGAGCTGTCGTGGCTTGAGGGCATCTGATTCCTGTGAAGGATGGTTGATCCACAACACGTCCAGACTGCTGAGTACCCCGCCTACCCCACAGCGTGCCTCTGCTGCGGCGTGGCGGCGTTCCGGCCCGGACATCCGATCGTCGAACACGAAATGCGACGGATGTCGATACCAGACCGATCGAATGTCCTCGAGTCGCACCGAGTGGTATTCGTTGGCAAGGACACCTTCCCAGCCGCCTGATCTGAGTCGAGCGGTCAGAGTCAGCGATCGAGGAAATGTGGCTAGATCAGCACGGAAGACCGGAACCTGCCGCTTCGCGAGTTCGTCGACGACGCGGTCCACTTGTGGCTCGACATTACGGGCCAGCATAAGGACAGTCACGGCGTTCAGTCAGTCTGGTGGTCCGGTGAGCCAACTTCCTCGGGGGGTGCTTGGCCGGGCTGACCGTCGGTGGTTCCGGTTGTACTGCCAGGAGTAGCGCCGGGCTTAGTATGCTCCGCGAGTCGGACTACGTTTCCGTCCGCATCCTGCACCGTGGTTGTCTGCCGCTGGGGGCAGTAGTGATACGTGACGGTCGCAGGCGTGTCGATTCGCGCACCAGTCACGACTCCTCGCAATGAGAACGGGCGGCTTTCGGGGCCGCTCGGCTCGTCATAGCGGTCGGATGGGAAACCGTTCGATGCGCCCAATGGAAATCGGTCACCATGACTAAACAGTGGATCGCTCCACATCGGGGAATTTTTTGCGCGCATAGTTGCTCCCTCTTGTTGGGCGTACGGTACGGACAGCACTGAGTCGGCCACGCCCAACCATCGTGGCACGAGCCGACCGAAGGCCGCGGCTGTTCGGAGAAGTCGGTCAGAATCGAGCATCAGTTGACTCCGAACGTCTTGGCCAGCAGGGCGTCGTTGTAATCGTTACTGGTAACGATTTCACAGACTCGCATCTCCGGCTCCGTATCCAGATCAGCCAGCAGGCAGGCGACGACGCTCGACTGACTCGCCGCAAGGAGCTACGTGACGATCCTGGTGAGGATCCAGAACGATGTGCTGACCGTGGGGGGTGATGG
>JBOHHD010000079.1:0-7875 GCA_050700515.1 Pseudonocardiaceae bacterium | reverse complement strand
GATTATGGGCCTGGTTACAAGAGCGGACCGGGCTACCCATCGCGGCGGCGATCGCGGAACTCCTGATGGAGGAATCGACCTGATGGATACGGTGGAGTGGCAGCCGCTGGCAGGTACGTTGGCCGCTGCGTTGGTCGCCAGCGGGGAGCTTCGTGACCCGGCGTGGCGTCGAGCGTTCGAGGAGGTTCCGCGGCATCATTTTCGTGCCGCGTTTCCTCGACCTCGATGAGAGTGGCGAGCGGGGCGTCGACGGCGCCGTCCCTGAGCAACACCGGCAGTGGCTGGAACGGGTCTATTCCGACACGACCCTCATCACCCAGCTGCGGGCGTCCGGTGCGGATGGGCATGGCGCCCGGCGACCCACCAGCTCTTCGAGCATGCCTCGCATCATGGCTTGGATGCTCAACACACTCGACGTAGCCGACGGGCACCAGGTCCTGGAGATCGGGACCGGCACGGGCTACAACGCCGCGCTGCTCTGCCACCGACTCGGCCCGACCAACATCACCAGCATCGACATCGACCCGATGCTGGTTGGTGAAGCGCGGAAACGGTTGGCGGCGCTGGGTTACGCGCCGATGTTGGTCACCGACGACGGTGCCCATGGCATGCCACACGCCGCACCCTATGACGCGATCATCTCCACCGCGGCCGTGGACCACATCCCGCCGGCCTGGATCGAGCAGCTCCGCCCGGGTGGAGTCATCCTCACCGACCTGCGCGGCGGCATCGCTGGGGTCATGGTCCGGCTGTGCAAGATTGATGACGACACGGTCGAGGGTCACTGCCAGACCTACGACGCGGCGTTCATGCCGATGCGGCGAGAGGTGAACTACCCCCTGCGCGACGGGGCATCGACCGCACTGGTCATGGACCGCCGAAACCCCCAGCGCGCACCACCACCATCGCTCCACAACTGATCACCCACTCGCGCGGGCTCCGCTTCGTCGTCCAGCTCCAGCTGGCTGGAACCTACCCCGACCTCTTCGTCAACGCCGACGAACTCGTCCTCACCGGCACCGAGGGGAGCTGGGCCACGGCAAGTCTGGCGCCCAACGTCGACGGGACCTATGCCGTGGCCCAAGCCGGTCCCCGACGCCTCTGGGACTCCGTTGAAGCCGCCACCGGAGCATGGCAGCGCAGCGGCCAACCAGAAATCGACACCTTCAGGGTCACCGCCAGAACCGACATCGCAGATCAGCAAGTCTGGCTGGATGATCCGCACACTGCGTTCTCCTGGCCACTTCCGATCTGACACTCCGAACACCCCCATCTGGATGTGCATCGAGCCCGTTCTCTCCTCGCACTCGGCCGCTTCATGCCTGCGGCTGAGGTGTTCCGAGTGGCCATCGAGGGTCTGCCAGAAGGCTATTGGCGCGATCGTGGTGTATATCTCGCGTGGCAGGCTTGTGCCTATACTGGAGATGAGGAAGCAGAGCAGGCCGCTGATCGTGGCCTGCAAGCTCTCGTGGTGACCTGCGAGACCGGCTCGGCGCGGATCATCGCCGAGCTGAACCGCCTTATGACTCCCTTGCGCAATGGCGCGTCGTTCCCCAAGTTAAAGAATTCCGTGCCGATCTCACTGATGTCCTCCCCGTCAGGCGTGACCAGGAGAAAGAGACCACCACATGAAACAGCAACGCGAAGTCGACACCCGCTGGATGCGGCGGGCGATCGAGCTGTCGTATGAATGCCCACTCTCCGAGGGAGCTTATTCGGTCGGTGCCGTCATCATCGACGCGGACGGCCAGGAGATCGCCACCGGCTACTCGCGGGAAACCGACCCGAAAGTGCACGCCGAGGAGTCCGCGCTGGCGAAGCTTCCGGCTGACGATCCGCGCCTGAAAGGGGCGACCATCTACAGCACTCTGGAGCCGTGCTCCCAACGCGCCAGCCGACCGCGGGCCTGTACCCAGCTCATCCTTGACGCCGGTATCCCCCGGGTCGTCATCGCCTGGCGAGAACCCAGCCTCTTTGTGGAGAACTGCATCGGCGTCGAGTCGCTAAAGCAGCACGGGGTCCATGTCACCGAAATGTCTGAGCTCGCCAACGAGGCCAAAGGCGCCAACACCCACCTCGACCTCAGCCCCTGAGCCTGAATCCACCGCGTGAATTCGAGTGATCATTTCTGAATGTGTTATTGATCTTGTCATGGGTGGTGTGGATAGTGACGACCATGGACGACAGAGAGCGATGTCATCGTCGGGCTGGGCATCTGCGCTACTGCGCGTCGCCCTCGCCGGTGTCCTCAGACCCGCCGAGGTTCGTGAGCAACGCGGTGATCTGCGCCAGGCCGGTGGCCAGTTTGGCGAAGCCCTCGCGCATCTCGTGGGCCTGCTCCAGCTGGGTCTCTCGCAGGGCGTTGAGTGACTGGGTATGGGCCCGCAGCTCAGCGCGGACCTCCGAGACGTCATGGTCCGCACCGGCGGCCAGCATCCGGGAAGCGCCAGCATCCGCGCGGGCAGTGGCGGCATCGGAGCTGGCGAGATCGACTCGCTCACGAAGCCTGGCGAACTCGCGCTCCAAGACAGCCACTCTAGTCGCGAGGTCATCGTCAGAGTCCGGCACGGGCGTGATCCTACCGCCGACCGCATCCCGCGCGCGGGGCCTGCTCTTCGGATCAGGACAGCGCGGCGAGGGCGTCGAGCACCCCGCGGTGGAAGGTCGGGTAGGCGTAGATCATCGAGCGCAGGGTGCTGACCGGCAACCGGGCGTGCACCGCCAGAGTGAGCATCGAGAGCACCTCACCCCCGCGCGAGCCGACCGCCGTCGCGCCGACGAGCACGGCGCGATCGGCGTCGCACACCAGCTTGATCAACCCATTGTTGCCGAGACCGTGGATGAACCCCCGGCTCGACGCCGACACTATCCCGATGGCGCCGCCACCCAGCACCACCAGCGACTCCGGCGGCTCGGTGGCCTCGATCGCCTCCCGGTTGATCCAGTAACCGGCCTCGGCGAGCCCGGGAATCGGCCGGCGGACCGGCGCGGCCCCGGTGGCCAGCACCACGCCCACCGACGCCGTGATCACCGTTTCACCGGCCCGGACCGGTCGGGGACCCGACGATCTTCGCCCGGCCCCGCACGAATCGCCAGCCAAGCTTCTCGAAACGCCGCACCGTGACGGCGTCGTCCCAGTTGTCGGTGGTCTCCGCGCGGATCCGCCACACCACCGGCGCGCACCAGCGCCGAACCGGAGAGCTGATCCACCCGCCCGGCCTCGGTGAGCATCTCCGAGCGTCTACGCCGCCCGGACGATCATCTTGCTCAGGACGCAGCCCCCGTACGGGCACTCCCCGCCGACGAGCTCGCGCTCGATCCCCACCACGGCCAGCCCGACCTCGGCCAGCCGGGAGGCCACCTCCGCGCCACCGGGTCCGAGCCCGATCACGACGACGTCCGCTGCCTGCTCGTTGTCTGTCACAGTCATCGTGGACCCGATGACCGGCGCAGGCTTTACCCGCATGTCCACGACGAAGATGAGATGCTACGGGGCGCGTTACCACGGCCACGGCGGGTGTTCCCTGAGCCACACCTCGGAACTGCGGCGATTCCCAGCTCACCGGTCCTTCGTGGACGCGGCGGAGCGGGCGGTGACCCGGGCCGGGGAAGCCATCAGCGATATGGCGTACTTCACCGTCCGGAACCACGAACCCGGGCAGATGTGCCGCGAGGCGGTGCGGGCCACCGATATCGCGGATTCGAGGTGACGTCCTCGGCCGCACCGATGCCCCGGGGAGCTACCCCGGGGCGGAACCCTCGGTGGAGGAGATGGCGCCAGGCCATGCCAGCGGTACAGCGGGTCAGACCGCAGCCTCGTCGGTGAGGAGGTTGCGGGTGCGGTTGGGGTCGACCGGGATACCCGGGCCCATGGTGGTGGAGAAGTTGACCTTCTTCAGGTAGCGACCCTTGGCAGCCGACGGCTTGACCCGCAGCACCTCGTCCAGGGCGGCGGCATAGTTCTCCACCAGCTTGGCGGTATCGAAAGAGGCCTTACCAATGATCAGATGCAGATTGGACTGCTTGTCCACCCGAAAGTTGATCTTTCCGCCCTTGATGTCGGTGACCGCCTTGGCGACATCAGGAGTGACGGTGCCGGTCTTCGGGTTGGGCATCAGGCCACGAGGACCGAGGATCCGGGCGATCCGTCCGACCTTCGCCATCTGGTCCGGCGCCGCTATCGCCGCATCAAAGTCCAGCCAGCCGCCCTGGATGCGCTCGATGAGCTCCTCGGAACCCACCGCGTCGGCGCCGGCGACCTCCGCCTCGACGGCTCGATCACCGGTGGCGAAGACGATGACCCGGACGGTCTTGCCGGTCCCGTGCGGCAGACTGACCGTGCCGCGCACCATCTGATCGGCCTTACGCGGGTCCACCCCCAGGCGCATGGCCACCTCGACGGTGGCGTCCATCTTGGTGGGTGAGGTCTCCTTGGCCAGCGTCGCAGCCTCCAGGGGGCTGTAGAGACGGTCCCGGTCGATCTTCTCAGCGGCCTGACGGTAAGCCTTGCTGCGCTTCATGTCACTGCCCTTTCGTAGGGATCAGTTCGTGGTGCGGGCCAGCGCATGGCCCTGCCACGGACAAACAGTTCACGGATAAACAGATCTCAGTCGACTACGGTGATGCCCATCGATCTGGCCGTCCCAGCAATAATCTTGATGGCGGCGTCGATGTCCTTGGCGTTGAGGTCTTCCATCTTGCGTTCGGCGATGGCCCGCAACTGCTCGCGTCCGACCTTGGCGACCTTCGTCTTGTGCGGTTCCGCCGATCCCTTGCTCACCGCGGCCGCCTTGAGCAACAACGCGGAGGCGGGCGGGGTCTTGAGCACGAAATCGAACGAGCGGTCCTCAAAAACCGAGATGACCGCGGGGACGACCTCGCCACGGCTGTTCTGCGTCTGCGCGTTGTAGGCCTTGCAGAACTCCATGATGTTCAGCCCGTGCGGGCCGAGCGCCTGTCCGACCGACGCCGGATTGGCGGTTCCGGCTTCCAGGGCAAGCTTCACCGTGGCAGCCAGTTTCCTCTTCTTCGGGGGCATGATTCCTTCCTCAACCGGCGTGCTTCGCCGTCAAATCTTGGCCACCTGGCCGAATGAAAGCTCGACCGGAGTCTCCCGGCCGAAGATCGAAACCAGCACCTTCAGCTTCTGCGCATCACCGTTGATCTCGTTGATCGTCGCGGGCAGCGTGGCGAACGGACCGTCCATGACGGTCACCGACTCGCCCACCTCGAAATCGATCTCGACCGCAGGCTTGCCGGTACCGGCGCTCGTCGCTTGCCTGCCCGCGCCAGCGGGCACCTTCTGCTGCTCCACCCGCGGAGCGAGGAACTTGGCCACGTCGTCCAATGACAGCGGCGACGGACGTGAGGTGGCGCCGACGAACCCCGTGACGCCAGGAGTGTTGCGCACAGCACTCCACGAGGCGTCGTTGAGATCCATCCGAACCAGGATGTAGCCGGGCAGCACCTTACGCTGCACCTGCTTGCGCTGGCCGTTCTTGATCTCAGTGACCTCTTCGGTGGGCACCTCGACCTGGAAGATGTAATCCTCCACGTCCAGGGTTTGCACCCGGGTCTCCAGGTTGGCCTTCACCTTGTTCTCGTAACCGGCGTAGGAGTGCACCACATACCAGTCGCCGGGTGCCCTGGCCAGCGCGCGGCGCAGCTCTTCCACCGGGTCGGCAATCTCGGCTTCGGTCTCGGTGTCGACCTCGACCGTTTCGTCCGCTCGGGGCGAGTCCTGGTCGATGGGGGCGCTATCTGTTGTCTCGGGGTCCGCGGGAAGGTCGGTGGACTGCCCGGCCTCGGGGGCTTCGGTCACCTCGGGCGTCTCGGCATCAAACAGCCCCGTCGGCTCCTGCCCACCCTCGGGGTTGGTCCCGCCTTCGCGGTCGGTCCCGCTGTCGGGGGACGTCACAGTCGGTCTCGCTTCCTCTTGTGGTGCAGTGGGATCAGCCGAACACATAGAACACGGCCCTACCGAACCCCAGATCCAGCAACGCCACGAAGGCCACCATGATGCTGACGAAGACGAGCACGACCGCGGTGTAGGTCACCAGCTGCTTGCGTGTCGGCCAGATGACCTTACGGAGTTCGGCGACCACCTCGCGGAGGAACCGCATCAATCGGACCGGCGGGGAGACCCTGGTCTCGGTATCACCGCGCGACCTGGTCGGCCGATCCTTGCCAGCAGCCCCGGCGGGACGGGTGGATCGACCGGCGGACCGCCTCCTGCGTGCGGCGGCGGAGGCCGGCGCGGCAGGGTCCGGCAACTCCTCGGGAGGCCGCTCCCGGTCCTCCGTCTCGTCGCCGCGATCGTCGCTCACACTCATGTCCTCCGCTCGGCTATGTTCGCCGTTTACTACACTTTCGCCGACTCTCCACCCGACGTCGAGCCAAGCCGACGTCGGGTCACATCAACGCAGGGGCGACAGGACTTGAACCTGCAACCTGCGGTTTTGGAGACCGCTGCTCTGCCAGTTGAGCTACACCCCTCCGCGGGGAGCCAGGGCACCCCGGTGCTGGCTGTAACAACCAACCCCCGGCACGGCTTCCACCGGGCGCAAAAGATCAGCTGGTAAACCCAGCGGGCAAAGTGTAGCCAAGGTGACCAGCGCACTCCAACTGGCTATCGTGCGCCCACGGGCCGAACAGGCCGCCGGGCGCCGGTGATGAGACGATGCCGAGCATGTCAGGCTCCGAAAGTACCGGCTCCGAAAGTAGTGACCCCGAAAGGAGTGAGTCCCACCGGATCTCGGTCCGCGTGGGCGCCATCGCCGAGTCGGCCACGCTGGCGGTGGACTCGAAGGCCAAGGCCCTGAAGGCAGCGGGTCGACCGGTGATCGGGTTCGGCGCGGGTGAACCCGACTTCCCGACCCCGCCGGAGATCGTGGCGGCGGCCGTGGCGGCGTGCAACGCACCGGCCAACCACCGCTACTCCCCCGCCGCGGGTCTGCCCGACCTGCGGGAAGCCGTCGCGGCGAAGACCGCGCGCGACTCCGGGTACCGGATCGAGCCGAACCAGGTGCTGATCACCAACGGCGGCAAACAGGCGGTGTATCAGGCATTCGCCACCCTGCTCGACCCGGGCGACGAAGTACTGCTGCCCGCGCCCTACTGGACGACCTACCCCGAGGTGATCGCCCTGGCGGGCGGCACCACGGTGGTGGTGTCCACCGACGAGTCGAGCGGCTACCTGCCCAATATCGAGCAGCTGGAGGCAGTCCGCACCGAGCGCACCAAGGTGCTGCTGTGGTGCTCTCCGTCGAACCCGTCGGGAGCGGTGGCGCCGCCGGAGCTGGTCGCCGAGGTCGGACGCTGGGCCGTCGAGCACGGACTGTGGGTGGTCACCGACGAGATCTACGAGCATCTGGTCTACGAGGAGGCGGTGGCGCGGTCGATGCCGGTCGCGGTGCCGGAGCTCGCGCAGCGTTGTGTGGTGTTGAACGGAGTGGCGAAGACCTATGCGATGACCGGGTGGCGGGTGGGCTGGCTGATCGGACCGACCGACGTCGTGCAGGCGGCGGCGAACCTGCAGTCACACCTGAGTTCGAACGTCTGCAACGTGGCACAGCGCGCCGCGCTCGCCGCGGTGTCCGGGCCGCTGGACGCGGTCGCACGGATGCGCGAGGCGTTCGACCGCAGGCGGCGCACCATCGTCAAGCTGCTGTCGAGCATCGAGGGAGTGAGCTGCCCGGTCCCCTACGGCGCGTTCTACGTCTATCCCTCGGTGAAGGACCTGCTCGGCCGCTCCCTGCGCGGCGTCCCGATGCGGACCAGCGTCGAGCTGGCCGCGGCTGTGCTGGAGCACGCCGAGGTCGCCGTGGTGCCCGGCGAGGCCTTCGGTACGCCTGGGTATTTCCGGCTGTCCTATGC
>JBOHHD010000078.1:0-6901 GCA_050700515.1 Pseudonocardiaceae bacterium | reverse complement strand
GGTGGCTAGCGTTCTCAGCAGCTATCGGAAGCCGACTGCCAGCTAGTAGCGCTGTACATTTAAGGAGGTCGACGGCATTGTCGTTAGGACGCGGGGCTCTGGAATTCAATTAGAGCAAAAAAGCAATGATGATCACCGAAGGGGTTCAGGCAAGCCACTTCAACTCGCGGCGGCTTCGCGTTTGTGGAAGAAACGCCGGTTGAACCATCGTTGGGGGGATGCCTGGCCACCCAGACCGCAGTCTCGTCGCCTTGTTCGACGGGTGCGGGGGGTTCGGGCCGCCGAGGTCGGTGCACATCCAGCCATAGGACGCGGAATTGATGAGGATGTCGGTGCGGCAAGCTCGGAGGTCAGGATGCGGGTGAGCGTGTTGAGGGCGGCTTTGGAGACCCGCCCGGTAGGTAGGCTCGTTCGGGCGATCCATGTGGTTCAGCGAGCCGAGGGTGCTCGGTATGTTGACGATTTGGCCATAGCCAGCCTCACGCATGATTAGGAATGACTGCATTGACACGCTGCCAAGCGCCCAGCACGTTGACTTGCCACACACAAGATATAAATTAAAGTTCAGTGGTGGATGGGTGCTGGTTGCGGTCGTTGATGTCAGCATTATTGGTCGGAATGTCGATTCAACTGTGCTCAGCGACAACATCAACAGCCGCGCCAAGTTCGACCAAGTCGAGTCGAGCAGAAGACACGTGGGCGCACCTTCCGGACGGGCACGTGCTCAGTTTCTGTCGAGAGATCGACGTACGCGGCGCCGTCCGCACTGCTCGGCACCTCATCGCACAGTCATGACCGCAGCTACCTGGTACGTGGCCTCCCTTACGGCACTGTGCGACGGCAGGCAGTTCCGACCCCTCGTGGCATTGACCGTACGCCGCCCGACCCGGCACAGATCTGCTCCACCTGCCGCGCGATCCCGCTGCGTCCAGGACAGGGCACGACTCCACCGGCGCGCTAGCGTTACCAACGCGCAGCAGACAAGTCATTACGGACGCTCGTAGATGCTGTGGTCACCGATCCGGCGCCAGACGAGGAAGGGCTCGTCGTCGGTGCGCTCCAGGTGAAAGGTCGCGCGGCCATCCGGCGAGGAAAAGTTCCACTTCAAGGAATAGATCGCACTGCCGGTGAGGCGGTGAATTCGAAGCCGTCGCGGCCATGGCGGTGAGCCGGTGAACGCCCTCTCGGCGATCGCGGGCAGAAAGTGTTCGCACAATATCCACAGGAACATACGCTGAATGTTCGTCGGGAAGTCGGGAGAAGTCGTGATCGAACAACGGTGCTGGTGCGGGCGTACTCGATGTGCAGCAGAGCGATTCCAGCGGCGCCGGTGGACAGGGACTGACCCCATCCGGGCACGGGATCGTGGCGCGGTGGCGACGTCCGTTCGGTCTGGATCACTGGTTCTTGCTGCACCAACACCCGCCAATGATCAACTCTCTGCGACGGCCCAGCTCAACCCGACCCGCGAATGGGCACCTTGCGGAGTGTGCCGTCCGGTCTGTAGTGGAATCTCTCGGTAACATCAGGTGCAGCAGTTCGAAATGGCACTGATCCGATGCCAATTGTTTCCGTTCCTGATTCTCCGAAAGCAGTCCAGTTCAGCTCGGCCCGCCATAAACATGAGCAGTTCGTGGTGTATGCGACAAGGTGGAAAACTTCCGGTTCAGATTGTGAGATTTTGTAAGGAAATCCTTTGAAGATGTCCGGAGCGTCGTTTAATTCATCCCTTTGCGACGCCTGAGCGACAATGGATGGCCGCTCCTCATCCAAGTCGACTTCAAATCTGCGGACATCTAATCCTGGTTTCATATTAATGGGGCACTTCGATACCACGAATCCTTTCATTGGAGCCTTGCGCTCGATAACTTCGATGCGCATGTCACGCAGCACAACAGCTCCCTCGGCCATCGCTTGGAAGGTCAACTCCGTAACACTCTCCTTGAGAGAGTAACCACCGTTTTCATAGGCCCAACGCGAGTTAAGCTGCTCAAATCCCGGCAATTTCTGCAGGTCAAAATCAGCCGGGAACAACCATTCACCTTGAGGACACTCGTCGTATGACGCAACAAAGGTGCTGAACGGAGATCCAACTGAGTTCTTCGCTTCGTAATACAAGTCATGGACCACCAAGGCCCCAACGGTAGTCGACACGAAGAGGAAGACAGCGGTGATCATCTTCTTTCTCCCCTTGAGGAGAGAACCCATAGTTTGACCATGTCCTCCACGATCATCAGCGACAGATCCTTGCTGTTCTTCGCTTTGCACATGCACCCCCAATCCTGCGGTCACTAATAGTAGTAGAGATATATCTTACCGTAACCGGCCAAGGTTAGCTCGGCGTGTCTAACCGGGTATGCCTGCGGAACCGTCGGAAGCTGAACAGACCATGGAGATCCTCGCCAGGCAAGCACGACCAGCACCAGTACTCGTGAATCCGTACGTCCCGGAACATCGGATTTTGATCACGGGCGAACCGTTCGGGATACCGCTGCCCTGGCCGGACGAAATCCACCCGGTCATCGGGCACCTGCCGCTACCGCCCACTGTGACTCCGCGGGGCGCGGTCACCTGGGCGCACCTGCCGGACGGGCACGTGCTCAGTTTCTGTCGGGAGATCGACATACGCGGCGCCGTCCGCACCGTCCTGCACCTCATCGGGCAGCCATGATCACAACGAGGTGGTACGTGGCCTCCTTGGCCGATGGTCAGACGCACCTGGCCGACGAGGCCGGCGACGCACTCGTCACGGCGTTGTGCGACAGCAAGCAGTTCCGGCCCCTCGCGGCACTGACCGGTACGCCACCCGACCAGGCACAAATCTGCCCTACCTGCTACTCGATCCTGCGGGCAGAATAGGTCACCTAACTATGATCGACGGAAGGTGTCGTGCGAACCGCGGTTTCCGCACATATGTTGAACTTACAGGTCCGATGAACCTTCGATGACAGCTTTGAGATAGGCGAGAAAATCGTCGCCGAAATCGAACTCTCGGTCCGGGATACCCGTAGCCCTTTCTCCCTCGACCTCACGTTCCCTGGCCTGCCACTCCGGTGTCCAGAACCACGCCTGGTCGGGATCGATCGCGTGGACCTTGGCCACCGGGAAGCCACCGCAGGTAAGAACCACGATCTCGCCATCACACTCGACGGCCGTGATCTCTTCAGGGGTAAGGACGAGCTCACCTCCAGACTCGGGTGGTAGCTCATGGGCATGGGTAGCAGCCACGCCATCATGATAAAACAGAACACAACAGTGGTAGGGGAAGGCATCTCGCTCGGATCACCTTTCGTCCCGCGGGGTGATCGCGTCGGTGCGGCGAATCTTCGTGCAGTCGATGGTCGTCCGTGCTGCGGCGGTGTTCACGGAGTTTCCGGTAACGTTTCCGAGGCGAGGCGACATCCGAGCCGACCAGGAGGGCTGCATGCCCCGCTGGAGCAGCACTGTGCAGGCGCTTGGCCTGTTCGTGCTCGGTTATGTCCTTGTTGCGGGTGAGCCCGGTGTTCTGATCAACCTGGTGGGTGTGGCGCTGTGCGCATGGACGCTGGCCCGCCGGGGCTTGACAACTGTGCCACGCATGACCGCCGGGGCCGGCCCCGCCGTCGCAGTGCGGGCGTTGCGCCGGTCACGCTTGCGTGCGGTGGTGCCCCGCGCGCAGGATCCTGATGCGGCTGGGCACATCCGTGCCCGCGCACCGTCGGTGTTGATCCCGGCGGTGTAGCTCCGCGCCCGGACTCCGGGTGCTCTCGACGGCGAACCGCCGGGCCGACGCGTCCCCCTTCGTCCCGGTTGCCCTGGAGTGCTGCCATGCCCCTGTCCATCCATCATGTCCTCGCGCCCGGTGGGGTGTGGTCGTGCTAGACGTCCTCTACTACCCGGTCTCGGCCGTCATGTGGTTCTGGCATCAGGTCTTCGGTTTCGTGCTGGGACCTGCCAGCGGGGTGGCATGGGGACTGTCAGTGGTGTTCCTCGTGCTCACCGTGCGAGCGCTGATGATCAAACCGTTCCTGTCGCAGGTCCGGGCCGGTCATCGGATGCAGGCGCTCGCTCCGCAGCTGGCCGAACTGCGCAAACGCCACGCAGGAGATAAGCCCAAACTTCTGGCGGAGACACAGCGGCTGCACCGCGAGCACGGCGTCAACCCACTGGGCGGCTGTCTGCCCCTGCTGATCCAGATACCGGTGTTCTTCGCGCTGCTGCACGTGCTGAACTCGTTCAACCGGCGGGGTCTGAGCTTCGAGCAGAACGCGGCCATCCCCAACTACGTCTTCGGCCCGGAGGAAGTGCGCTCGTTCCTGCTGGCGCGGCTGTTCGGGGCACCGCTGTCGTCCTACGTCACGATGCCCCAGTCGCTGCTGGACTCCTTCGGTGAGTATGTGCAGCGCTGGGAGGTCGTGGTCGTCGCGGTGCCCTTGATGCTGCTCGCCGCCGTGGCCACGCACATCACCGCGCGGTTCTCGCTGCGCCAGCAGCAGATCGGTCAGGTGGTTGCGTCCGAGGCGGGGAGCCAGGCTGCGCAGATCGCGTCCTTCATGCGATGGACACCGTGGATCTTTCCCCTGGGCACGATCGTCGGCGGGCTGTTCTTCCCGTTTCCCATCGCGATCCTGCTCTACTGGCTAACCAGCAGTGTCTGGACGATGATCCAGCACCACCTCGCGTACCGCACGATGGCCGCAGGGATCTAATCACGCAAGGTGATCGCGTCAGTGGGGCAGATCTCCACGCATTCGCCACAGGAGGTGCACTGGGTGGGCAGGACCATGGGGCGCTGGGGGGCGGGACGCAGCGCGTGCTCCGGGCAGGTGAGCAGGCAGGCGCCGCAGGCGGTGCACGCGGAGCTGATCGACAGCGGATTCAACGCCGCCACCGCGATGGTGACGTGCTCGCCGCGTAATTTGGGCACGACCAGTACGCCGCCGCCGAGGTCGCGGGCCGCTAAGAGGGCGGCGGCCTCGGCGACGCTGCGGGTGCCGACGTACCCGCGCACGGACTCGCTGGGGTGCGGCACGTCAATGGCGTCGAGCTCGGCCGCCGGATAGCAGTGCAGCGGTACCCCGTGCTCCGCGACCACGGCGAGCAGGCCGGGCTCGTCGCGGCGACGGTCCACGGTGGCGAACGCGGTTATCTTCCCCCGGTGAGGCAGGGCCAGCCGCAATGCCTCCCGGACCGAGTCCGCCCGCACGCCACGGGAGGAGCCGAGACCCACGACGAGATCAGCGGCTCGACCCGGTGAAGGGTTCTCGCGCCTCATCGCTGACCCCAGAGCAGCAGCACGGGGTTGGTCGCCGCCAACCGCACCGAACCATCGGGAAGCTCGACCAGGCGGGATGCCGCCAGTTGGACTCCTTCGACGTCGTGTCCTGCCTCTCGCAGCGCAGTGCGGCAGGGCGCGACCCGGTCCAGCGCGGCCAGCGCGACTACGACCCGGGGAGCGGCGTTGGCCGCGGCTCGCACCACCTCCGGGCCGCCCCCGCCGACGAATACCGCGTCCGGTTCGGGCAGCCCGGCCAGCACGGCTGGGGCCGCTGCCTCGACCACCCGGACGTCCACTCCATGGGCTTGCGCATTGGCCACCACCCGGGCGCACTGAGCGGGATCCCGCTCGATGGCGATCACGGCTGCACCGAGCCGGGCGCACTCCACCCCGACCGAGCCGGAGCCCGCGCCCAGATCCCACATCAGCCGGCCCGGCCCAGGGGCCAGCCGGGCCAGCGCCAGCGCGCGCACCTCCGACTTAGTGATCATGCCATCACGGTAGGAGAATTCCGCTTCGTCCAGTGCCCAGCCGGCGGCGGGAGGCACCGGCTCACCACCTGCGATCCAACCCCGCGGTGACACGGCGTACTCGTCGGACAGGCACAGCACGACGTGTGGATCGCGTACCGGCCCACCATCGTAGGGTCGCACGCGCTGAGTGGGTCCGCCGAGGTCCTCGGCGACCAGCACACTGCGGGACCAGCCCGCCAGCCCGTCCACGATCTCAGGAGCCCCTGCGCCTGGCGCGGTGAGCACCGCAACCGCGGGGTGCGCTCGGCAGACGTTGAGCGCGGGTCGCAGGGACCTGCCGTGCGCCGAGACCACGGCGACGTCATCCCACGGCCGGCCCAGCAGGGCGAATGCCCGCGCCACGCTGGAACGGGCGGGCAGCACCGTGGGCCGCAGCCCGCGGGTGCGCAGCGCGCGCACGATGCCGAAGAAGCCGGGATCACCGCTGGCCAGCACCACCGTGGGCGAGGTGCCTGCCAGGCCGTCCAGCTCTCCGGGTCCGCGCACGGTGGCACCGGGAGGCACCGCCACGGCAGCGAGCTGATGGGGCGCTCCCACCACGAGCCGCGCGCCGGCCAGCGCTGCGGCCGCGTCCGGGGGGAGCGGAGCGCCGTCCAGCCCGATCACGGTGAGGCTCATTGCACCCAGTCCGGTTCGGTCGCGGCGACCACCCGCTGACCGGTGAAATCGACCATCGCTGTCCGGGCTGCCAGTTCGCCGCCGACCTCGGCGCTGAACCTGCGCAGGATGTCGGCCACCCGCGCGCATACGTCGTCCCCGCAGGGTCGCAGTAGCCCGGCTGACTCCCACACCTCATAAGCCCGCCGGGCGGTGACGGCGCCGCGGATCTCCGCGACGTCGTCCGGGTCTCCCCCGTGCGCGGCGGTGATCTCGGCCAGCAGTCCGGTGTCCACTTTGGATCGGGTGTAGTGGGTCATCAACAACCCGGACGCCAGTTTGGTCAGTTTGCCGATCATGCCGACGAACACGACCGAGGTCAGACCCTGCTCGACCGCGCGGCGCAATGCCGCCCCGGTGAAGTCGCCCACCTCGACGAAGGCTACCGGCGGCAGGTCGGGCAGCAGCCGCATCGCGCCGCGCTCGGTGCGCCCGCCGGTGGCCAGCACCACCG
>JBOHHD010000077.1:0-4239 GCA_050700515.1 Pseudonocardiaceae bacterium | reverse complement strand
GCCGTGGAGCATGCCGGTGCCACAGTGGTCGTCGTCTGTCACGGCGGTGTGATCGAGATGTCCCTGACCGCGCTGGGCAACCTGCCGCTGCGGCGGAGCTTCGACCTGTTCGTCGAGAACACCTCGCTCACCGAGTGGACATGCCCAGCGGAGGCAAAAAACGGCGAGCGACGCTGGACGCTGGCCCGTTTCAACGACAGCGCCCACCTCGCCCCTGCGGTCTAGGCACCACCCGTGGTCTAGGCCATTCGGCGGGCGGCGGACCGCTCGCGGGCCTTGGCGGCCTCGATCTCTCGATCCTTCGGCGGGACAGCCGTCACCAACTCGTCGAGCAGGCGCATCGAGACCTCGGCGATCGCCTCGACCGCCCGGTCGAACGCCTCGGCGTTGATCCGCGACGGTTTCGTGCACCCGCTGATCTTCCGCACGTACTGCAGGGCCGCGCTACGCACCTCGTCCTGCGTCGCAGGCGGGTCGAAGTTGTACAGCGGGCGGATGTTGCGGCACATACCGACATGGTAAATACGAGAGCAGTCGGTTCCGCAGCGTGACGGGAGGGCTGGGCTTGGCTGGTGGTCCGCATTCGCCCCAAGCCCGGCGAGGCAGCCTCGGCGAGCGGCTCGACCACGCCCGGCGGCGCCGGTTCTTCGGGCGTGGCAGGGAACTGGAGCTGTTCGAGACGGCCATGACCGCACCGGTACCGCCGTTCGCTGTACTGCACGTGCACGGACCCGGCGGTGTGGGCAAGACCGCGCTGCTGCGCAGGTTCGCCGACCTCGCCTCGGCAGCGGGAGTGCGGGTGGTCACGGTCGACGCGCACGAGGCTCAACCCTCACGAGCGGGCCTGACCGAGGCGTTCCGATCCGCGCTCGGTCTGGCTGAGGGCGCCTTGCCGACGGAGGATCTGTTCGCCGAAGAGCGGGCGGTCCTGCTGGTGGATACCTATGAGACGGCCCTCGCCATCGATGATTGGCTGCGGGAGGAGCTGTTGCCCGCGCTGCCGGCCGGCGTCGCGGTGGTGCTTGCCGGCCGGGACCCTCCCACCGAGGGATGGCGCGTCGACTCGGGCTGGAACGAGCTGCTTCGGGTGATCACGCTGCGCAATCTGCCCCCCGATGATGCCCGGGCCTTGCTGCACGCCGCCGGAGTACCCGAAGCCCTGCACGACGATGCGCTGGGCTTCTCGCACGGCCATCCGCTCGCGCTGTCCCTGCTGGTCGACATCATCGACCAGAGTGGTGGATCACTGGATGCCACCGCCCTGGTCCCCGGGCCGGACGTGGTGCGGGTACTGGTCGAGCGGTTCACCCAAGGCGTGGCCTCGCCGGCCCAGCGGCGGGCGCTGGAGGCGAGCGCGCTGCTTCGCGTGGTGACCGAGTCATTACTGCGCGACGCGCTCGCCATCGACGACGCAAGCGACGTGTTCGCCTGGTTGCGGGGGCTGTCCTTCGTCGAGGAAGGTGCGCGCGGCCTGCTGTTGCACGACCTGGCTCGGGACGTCCTCGACGCCGAGTTGCGCTGGCGCGATCCACCGCGCTACGCGGAGCTGCATCACCGCCTGCAATGGAACCTGGTGGACCAGATTCAGGCCACCTCCGGTGCCGCCCAGCAGCGGGTGCTGCTCGATACGTTGTTCCTGCATCGAACCAGCCCGGCGCTGCGCGGCGCCTATGACTGGAACGCGGTGGACCGCGTCCGGTTGGACGCCCTGCGCCCGGACGACCCGGAGGCGATCGTGGCGATGACCCGCCGCCACGAGGGTGCCGCGTCGGCGCGGTGGGTGCAGTTCTGGCTCGATCGGCAACCGGCGGCATTTCAGGCGTTCCGCGGTGACGGTGGCCTGCTGGGGTTTTGCTGCTACCTGCGGCTGCATAACGCGGCGGCGACCCACCGGGACGCGGACCCGGGGACCCGCGCGGTGTGGGAGTTCACCCAGCGATACGGCCCGCCTCGGCCCGGCGAGCACGTGACGTTCATGCGGTTCATGATGGACACCGAGGTCCATCAGCGCCGCTCGCCGGCGTTCAACCTGCGCGCGGCCGTCACCGGCTGCAATTGGTTCCTGAACCGAAGTCTGGCCTGGGATGTCCTCGCGGTACACGATCCCTACCCGCTGGGTGACGAGTTCGCCTACCTCGATTACGACCGGGCATCCGAGGCGGACTTCACCGTCGGCGAGCACCGGTACCTGTGCTACGCGCACGACTGGCGGCGCCGCCCGCTCGCCGAGTGGGCGCGCCTGATGGTCGATCGCGGCATGATCCGCGAGATCCTCCGGCCCCAGCAACCCCCGATGCCGGTGTTGTCGCAACCGGAGTTCTTCGCCGCGGTGCGAGCCGCGCTCCGCGACCTCGGGCATCCTGCCCGGCTGGCGGGCAACCCACTGATTCGATCACGCCTGATTCGCTCACGGCTGGGTTCCGTCGGCTCGGCACCGGAATCGCCGACGACGCTGGCCGAGGTGGTGCGGGCAGCGGTACAGGCTTTGCAGGACGACCCACGTGACGGCAAGCTGTTCCGGGCGCTGGACCGTACCTACCTGCGGCCCGCGTCCACGCAGGAGCGGGCGGCGCAGGTGCTGGGCCTTCCGTTCAGCACCTACCGGCGCCACCTCACGCAGGGACTGCACCGGGTCGCCGCCCGGCTGTGGAACGAGGAAGTGTACGGCGAGAACCGACGCCGACCGCCAGGTGAGCAGTGAGTGAGCAGCGTTCGGACTGGTCGGTGAGCATCGACCCGGCCCATCATCGGCCCTGCCTAATCAGGAGGTGCACGATGGACAAGGTTGGCGACCACGCTGTCGTCCTGGGAGCGAGCATGGCCGGGCTGCTGGCGGCCCGGGTCCTGAGCGAGTTCTACGACCGCGTGACGATCGTCGAGCGCGACGAGTTGCCGGCGATCGGCGGGCAACGCCGAGGGGTGCCCCAGGGCCGGCACCTGCACGGGTTGCTGTCCAGCGGCTATCAGGTGCTCAACGAGCTGTTCGACGGTTTCGGGGCCGAGCTGCAGGTGGCCGGCGCGGCGCTGGGCGACGCGCAGGAGAAGCTGCGTCTCTACCTCGACGGTCACCGCTACTGTCAGGCTCCGATCGGCCTGTCCGGTCTGGGCGTGAGCCGCCCGTTGCTGGAGGGCCAGGTCCGGGCGCGGGTGCGGGCCCTGTCGGCTGTCACGCTGCTCGAACAGTGCGCCGGGGTCGGATTCGCCACCAGTGACGACGGTCGGCGGATCACCGGGTTGCGGGTGCTGCCCCGAGCCGACGGCGCCACCGAGCAGACCCTGTTCGCGGACCTGGTCGTCGACGCGTCCGGACGCGGCTCGCGGACCCCGGTCTGGTTGGAACTCCTCGGCTATCCCCGACCCTCCCGGGACGAGGTACGCATCGGGCTGGCCTACACCTCTCGGCGGTACCGGCTCGACCCTTGCGCTCTGGACGGCGACATCGTCGTGCTCACCAACGGCACTCTGCTTCCCGACGGCACGCCCAGCGGTCAGTACGTCGGCGGTATGCAGCTACAAGAACACGGCACCGCGATCGTCACTCTCGGCGGCTATCTGGGCCGGCACGCTCCGACCGACCCAGCCGGTTTTCTCGCCTTCGCCGCCGGGATGCCCGCCGAGGTGCACGAGGCGATCCACGACGCCGAGCCCCTGGGCGATCCCGTCCGCCAGACGTTCCCCACCAGCGTGCGCCACCGTTACGAGCATCTGCGCCGTTTCCCGGACGGACTGCTCGTGCTCGGGGACGCGATGTGCAGTTTCAATCCGATCTACGGCCAGGGCATGAGCGTGGCCGCGCTGGAGTCACTCGCCCTGCGCGAGTGCCTGGGAGTGGGAGCCCACCGATTGGCGCCCCGCTTCTTCCGGGCAGCCGGCAAGATCGTCGATGGGGCCTGGGACATCACGGTGACCGGCGACCTCCGCGTGCCCGGGGTGCAGGGCCGACGGACACTGCGCCGGCGCCTGATCAACCTCTGCCTCAGCCGGGTGCACCCCGCCGCGGCGATTGACCCGATCGTCGCCGCAGCGTTCCTGCGCGTCCAGAACCTGCTCGATCCGCCACGTCGGTTGCTTCGCCCGGCCATCGCGCTGCGCATCCTGCGCGCCCACCGCGGGCGCCGCACCGCGCGGCCACCCGCTACCGCCGGGTCGCCCAGACCAGTACTCCCCGCTTCGTCACGGCCAACGGCGTGGGAAAGCCTCCGGCAAGCCGCTCAGCACGGCGCTGGGGCAGGCCGCGAC
>JBOHHD010000076.1:0-3354 GCA_050700515.1 Pseudonocardiaceae bacterium | reverse complement strand
GCACCGCGGCCCCACAGATAGCCGTCCTGCACGGCACCGGAGAACGGATGCACCGACCAATCGGCGGCGTCAGCGGGCACCACGTCGAGATGGCCGTGCACGAGCAATGCGCTGCGGCCCGGATCGGCGCCGGCCAGCCGGGCAATGACGTTGCCTCTGCCCGCAGCACCCGACTCGACGTAGGTGGTCTCGAAACCGACCTCGGAAAGTTTCTCCGCGACGTACTCCGCCGCGGCCCGCTCACCGACCACGGTGTCCGGCTCTCCGGTATTGGTCGTGTCGATCCGGATCAGGTCGCTGGCCAGCGCAACAACCTCATCCTCCGCCGTGCTCACACTGCCTGTTGATGCGTCCACCTGGTCTTCCTACCACCCCCATGAACACCCGCGCCCGAGCCCCATGCGCAACCGGGTTGGGACGGCGACCTGCCATCGGATACCCTCAGCAGCGCCACACGGCAACGTTTCGTGTGTGCACGGCCTCCTGTGGCCAAATGTCCTCAGGGCCGAATGTCCGAGTGGCGGAATGGCAGACGCGCTAGCTTGAGGTGCTAGTCCCCGACAAGGGGGTGGGGGTTCAAGTCCCCCCTCGGACACATTTGATCAAGCTTTGACCTGCAGATTTGCTGTGGGGGTACGGCGGGGCAACGAGGGAACAGCAGGTCAGTGGCGTGGGGGTTCAACTTCCCGATGTGGATGCATTCGTTGTCACGTCGTTGGGCGGCGAGCGCGAGGCGCTCGGGTTCGCAGGAGTCATGTACGACTCCCCCGCAATCACGGCGTGCCTGGCTGCTGACCTGCTGGAGGGATGAGCCAGATTACCGAGGCGCAACCGCCACCACGGACGATCGTTCGGCTGAAGCCGTGGTGTGCCATGCGCCGAGAGGCACCCGACGTACATGTCGCATGCCCGGCGCGGCGATTCCTGGTCAAGGCACCATGTCGGCGCTTACCGGGTGCGATCGCCTTCTGTAGTCCTGTGCTTGCCTCCGACGCCGCAAGCGTGACGTGGAGGACCTATTCGACACCCACACGTCCTATCGGTGGGTGCAGTGGTTCACTCCGCTGCCGGTCGATGCCTGCCGGCACGCTCCAGATGATCGCTGGGTCGTCGACGATCGTGCCTGCTCCTGATCTTTCCCTAAGCTGCAGGTCAATCGCACTTGCAACGTTCTGGAGCGGTACAAGTCCGAGCCAGCCCATGAGCTGTCGCAAGAACAGATAAAGCAGTCTTACCGCCACAAGCAGCGATCATGTCCGACAGCCACTGTCCAGCGATGCCGCGGGTCACGACCTCGTGGGTGACCTGTTCTGCATCCACGGGGCCGGTATAAGCTCCCCATGGCACGCCCACCGGCTGTTGTACGACACGAAGTAGATCACCGCCATCAGCCGTTCGCCTCCAAGGCTTCGATGATCTCGTCCGAGAATGCTCTGCCCGACCGGTATCTGGTCGTTATTCCGTCCCTGGCCAGGCGTCATACGCCCGCCTGGTCAACTCGGATAGCAGGGGTCCGAGTGACTCCGGACCGCGCCAGGAATGGAACTCTGTGTGGACGTCTCGACGACCGACTCATCCGATACGAGATGGTCGATGATCACTCTCATCGCCTTCGGATCCGAGGTCAACGTGGTGAGGTCAACAGCGGACTTCCCCCCTGTCCTGCGAGTGACATGTTCCATAAGTCCAGCACCTCCCGTAGGCGTGCACGGGGCCAGGAACGGCGGGTAATCGCCGATCGCACAGGCGAAGACGCACAGGTGCCGCGACCCTTCGACGACGTCGGTGAGGCCGTACCGGAAGTCGCCCTTGTCGGCAAGGATCGCCGCGATGCTCTGGCTAAACGGGGTGTCGAGCAGGATCGCGGTGCTAGCCGACTGGAGAAGGGGGGTCTGCCAGACGTTGCTCCAGGTCCGATCCCGAGCGCAGGTGAGTGCGACGCTGGCAAGGAGCCCAAGGTCGGTGTCTGGTCGGGCCGCCGTCTCCAGGCGGGCTGGCGACTCGAGTGGGTAGATGTCGACACCATCCCCATCGGGCCTGCGTACCTGCACGGCGACAACAGGTTCAGTACGCGCTGGCGACCACGGGTCATTCTGGAGCGCGAACTGGCGGCGGAGCACGGCAGGCTGGCGCACCGTGAGAAAGATGTGCCGCAGCGGTGCGGAACCCGAAACCAGATCGCCCGGGTGGCACGCAGCGAGGTCACGTACCCGTGCGGGACGTGGCTGACGTAGGCTCAGTTGCTCCATTTCGAACAGGCCGGAGGGGTCGGTGTCGAGCTCGACAGGAGTGCCCCGGTCGGCGACCCAGTGCCCTGTCGCCTCGCTGACGGCGGGCCACACATCGCGCATTCTGTCCGGACCGACCGTGCGTAGACCCATCGCGGCTAGCGCCCGCTCGGCCACGGCCAGGCAGAACCGTTCAAGCTCGCGCCAGACCTCAACGGCATCCTTGGCCGCTGGATCACGGCTACTCATCAAACGCAGCTCTGCCCACCGCTCGCCGTACGTCTCGGATCCCCACCGGTCGATTGGCAGCTATCAGATTGGTGACTGAATTACTGCACGACCACACTGGCCTGCTCTGTGGCCGCACGCTCACGGCCTCATCTCTGGAGATCAGTCGGGGCGGTCGCGCCGATCAGAGCCACCACGGTGATGACGACCAGTACCGTCAGTCCCAGGACGACGTAACCGATTACCAGAGCGGCGGTCGCCCATCCTCGGCCACTCTCCCCAGTCCGGGCGATCTGCCGGCGCGCAATATGTCCGAATACGATGGCCAGCGGCCAGAACGCGAACGCCAGGACCAGCGCCAGGATGGCCATGGTGTTCGTGGGAGGCGGATAGTGTCCCGAGGTGAGGGCGGGGGAGAGTTGTGGTGCCGGGTAGTCCGGTGGCTGGTACCGCTGCCCCGGCGATGTGGGGCGGTACGGCGAATCCTGCGGCATAACTAGTGATCCTTTCGGGGTAGGGCTCTTGTTCAGGGCTAAAGGGATCTTCGGAGCGTCGCGTTGGCGTTGACGTCTTCCTTTGTTCCTGTCTGATCACCCGGTCCAGCACGGCCAGCAGTCCTGGCGTTCTGCGGGCACACCGCGGGGCAGGGCACCGCGCCGGGCTGCGGTGTGATGGTGCCTGGTCATCGCTGTGTGCCCCCACCGGCGGGTGAGGTGATGATCGTCAGGTCGGCGACGTCGATCAGCGTCGTCATCCCGGTGGGAAAGGCCACGAACACTGCCGTGGGGTGGGGAAAATACCGCTGGTCAGGACCGACGACCAGGCCCGTCCCGTCGATCCACCGGTCCCGGCGTTGCGGGCGGACCACGACGCGGCTGCCCGTGGGCGGAACCATCAC
>JBOHHD010000075.1:0-7315 GCA_050700515.1 Pseudonocardiaceae bacterium | reverse complement strand
TAATCGGCGACCCCGGCATCGTTGAGGATCTGCATGTCGGTCGGATGCGGGTGAATCTCGCTCCAGCGCATCTGCCGCACAGCGGACACATGGTGGCCGCTGAACCCCTCCGGAACGGCCGCAGGCTCATGAGCCAAGAACACGTACATCACGAAGTAGTAAGCGCCCTGCGCCCACTCGCCCGCATTTCATATCTGTCCAGACCTGGGAACGATCGCCAACGCTCCCGTCGTGACCTTGACATATGAACTCAACGCAATCTCATCTCGGGGAAGCCCTACACCATGCGGTGACCACTCTGGTCGGCGCCACGATCCCCCACGTCAGGCCGGCCACGGCAAGCCAGCGGCGCGCACGGCGATCCCCACACTAGCATCCCCCGCAACCGCACCGCCCCATCCTCTAAGGTCGGGGTGGTGTCGGTCTTGAGTACGGTGTGCAGCGTTTTCTGTAGAATGCTCGTCGTTCGCTCGGAACCGACTTCGCTGATGTAGGGGGCAAGCTTGGGAACCAGCTGTTCGGCTTCCCGCCAGTTGCCCACGTTGACAAGGCTTTCGAACAGATCCACCGATCTGCTGTAGCGGCGCCTCATCCTATGCTGGGGGGTATCGGCCAACGCATCGGCAAAGAGTTCTGCTGATTTATCGCGTTGACCGAGTTCGGCCCACATCCGGGCTTCGAACCAGGCGAATTGACGCTCGTCGACCCACCAGGTCCACCCAGGATCATCGTCCCGCAAGCCATCGAGGAACAATGTTTGAGCTTTCCGGAAGGTACGCACCGCCTCGGTCTGTTGTTGCTGTATGGCCAAGGCTTGGGCACCACGGGCCAGGAACAGGGATTCCACGCGAGGACTGAGCCGATCGGCTTCAAGGACTGACGACACGATGTTGAGTGCTTCACCCGGACGGTTGAGGTGTTCAGCCTGCATGCTCATGTTTTGCAGAGTCAGCAGTTCCAGGCTGCGGTGGCCGGCCCCACGGAGATAATACAGCGCCTCCTGGTTGATCCGGTGCATGGTGTCCTGCCGATCAGCGTCATAGCAAGACCAGCCAGCGATTTCGGCCAACTCACCCACGGCCGCATACAACTCACGCCGCAAGTGCTTGGGGCAGGGGCCGGCGCCGATTCGGCGATGCGCCGAACGGAACAGCCGCAAGGCTTGGGTAGAGGTTTCGTTGCCGCCCACCTGGGCATCCAGCCCCAGCAACTCCTGCATCCGGGTCCGCAGGGAGCTGATGAACGCCTCGTCAATGGGCTCGGCGCTGGCCGGGTTTGTGTCGGACACCACACTCCAGGGTGGCACGCCCGCCGTGCTGTCGCCTGACAGCACGGCGGTGGGGCTGCTCACAGTCGGGGTGCGCAGCGTCTGTGCATGAGCCTTCGCCGCAGCGTAAGCCCGAGCCAGCTCGGCTTCCCGGCTTCGGGCTTCGTGCTCCTGCTTGGCGGCGAGCACCTCCTCGTAGCCGGCCAGCAGTTCACCGCCAGCCTTGAGCAGCCCATCTGCCGTCGTCCAGAACTCCCGGGTCAACAGCTGGCGGCCCGCTTCGGCTTTGGCGATCGAGGAACGGCTGTAACCGGTCTTATGGCCGATTTGCTGCTGGACGATGCCCGCCGCTTCGCGCAGGGCGGCCAACTGTTGGCCCAGGGCGAGCCGCATGGCCACCAGCTCGGGAGGTTCCGGGCTCATCGTCGTTCCCCCATCGTTTTTGCTGTCTTCGCAGGCTGTAACGACACGGTCGTGGGGGTTGAGCGTAGCCGAGCGTTCACCGCTGCTACCCGGAGTGGAGCAGCGTTGCCCACCGTTTTCACCAACCGCTTGCCTACGTTCAGGCCCCAGGGCCGGGATGACGAGTCACCTGAGTAAGCAACGGCAGGTGCCCGGTGTCAGTTGGTCTGCGTCTTCCCCCACGCAGGCAGTGCTCAACTGGCCGGGTATCCGGACTCCCCGAACCGCTGCTTCCGGATTGATTCGACCCGGCTCTGGGTGCCGCTCAGACGGCCAGCAGATGAGCGGGATTCGGGGCGTGCGGAATGAGGGTGGGCGGCCGGGCGATGTATGCGACGGATGAGCAGACTTCCCGACCGTTTGTCTGGTTCCCCCTTGCTGGGCAGCGCCATGCCATTGACCGGCGTGATCGTCATGTTTCCTTGGGTTCGCCGATGCGGTGTTTGTGCGGCGTTATCCAGCCCCGGGGCGCTGAGGGTGACATGGAATGGCTGTGGAAGACCTGCGAGCAGTGTTGGGAGGAAGCTTGTCGGATTGTGGGGGTGCTGAAGCGGGGGTCCGCGCGACCATAGTGGTGCGCTTATGGCGGTGGTCAAGCAGCTTGGGGGAGTGCTTCGTCTGGGTGGTCGGTCAGATCTGCCGGGTCCAGGCGATGATCAGCAGCAGGGTCGCCGCTCCGATGAGCAGGGCCACGGGGATCGTCCAGCCGGAGCTACCGGTCCCGAGCAACCGGCGGGTCATGCCGGTGTGCAGGGCGACCAGCCCGTGGAAGCCGAGTCCGGCGACGGCGAGCGTCAGCAGGGCGACCAGAGCGTGCGCCGTCCAGGCACCGGCGAGGGTGGGTCCGCCCCAGGATTCGGTGTACGGGCCGCGGTCCACCAACCCGTAAAGCAGCCCGCGCACCACCGCCAGGATGGACGCGCCGAGCAGGACCAGCGCGGGGAACCACAGCACGACACTCAGCCCGGCGTGCGCCAGGGCGCACCCGACACCGGCCGGACCTGCCGAGCCGGCCCCGCCGGCGCGCCGACGTTGCCGCCTGACCACCCTGACCGCCTGGCCGCGCAGCACGGCGACAACATCGGCGACCGCTCGCGGGCCCAGCAACAGGGCGTGGCTGGTGGCGCGAAGCAGGGCGGCGAGCGGCAACAGTGTCGGCTGGCCAGCCGGCGCAGGCGGCCGGTGGCCCGGCGGGCCACCTCGGCGGGTCCGCCGGCAGCGAGGTAGGAGCGGATCAGGGCGGCATCGCGGCGCAGCGCGGCGGCCATTCCGGGCCGGGCGGGTCTGGTGAGCGGGCTGTGACGCAGCCGGTCGGCGGCAGGGCGGGGGTTGCGGCAGAACTCGACCAGCGGGGCGAGCGCGGCCTCCCAGGTGTAGCGCTGCGCGACCACCGCGATCCGCTCCTGGCAACCCGCGGCGAAGGCGTCGTCGTAGAGCACCCGCGCCAAAGCCGCGGCCAGGGCGGCCGGGTTCTGGGCCGGCACCACCACGCCGAGCTTTTCGTCGCGGACCAGCTCGGCGAAGGAGTCGCCGTCGGTGGTGACGATCGGCAGCCCGGCCCATAGGTAGTCCAGTACTCGGGTGCGGAAGGCGAAGGTGGTCTCGACGTGCTCCAGGTGAGTCGTCACGCCGGCATCCGCGTCGAGCAGCCAGTTCTGGCGGTCGGCGTAGGGTACCCAGGTCTCGTTGAAGAACACCTGCGCACCGGTGAGCCCGAGCGCGTCGGCGAGCTGCCGGGTCTGCCATGCCATCCCCATCTCGGGCACGTCGGGGTTGGGGTGGCGCATGCCGAGGAACACCAGCCGCAGGTCCTCGTGCTCGGTCCGCAAGGCGTGCACGGCGTGCAGCAATGTCAGGGGGTCGAACCACGAGTAGACCCCGCCCGCCCAGAGCACCACCTTCTCCCGCGATCCGAAACCCAGGGTGTCGCGCAGGCCGGGACCGGTGCGCTGCGGTGGCTTGCCGGACAACCCGAAGGGTGCCACGGCGAGCAGTGAGCGGGTCGTCGGGTCGGCGTCGTAGATGGTGGGCGACAGCCGCCCGATCGCCGCCAGGTGCCCGAGCCAGAAGTGCCGCTGGCGCTGCGAGGCGCACAGAAAGAAGTCACCACGGCGCAGTTGGTTCGACAACACCTCGGTCGTTCCTTCGACCACGTGCGCGCGATCCTGGTCGTCGAGGTCACGGCCCTGTTCGAGCTGTTCGAGGTGCATCGGGTCGTAGATGTCGGCGACGACGATGTGCCGGGACTTCTTGAGCGCGGGCACCTTCTCCAGCACGTGACCCTGCAACACCACCACCTGCGCCCAGTCCAGCTCAGGTCCGATCGCGTGGGCGGGTACGTGCCGGACGTCGAACTCGGCTGGTGGAGGGGCGCAGCGCGGGTTGAGGCAGATCAGCCGCACGTCGTGTTCTCCGGCGAGCACCTGGGCCATGTTCCAGGCCCGGATCGCGGGCCCGGCCATCCGCTGCGACACCGCGTCGTGGGTGAGCACCAGGATCCGCCGGCGGGCCCCGTGCACCCCTTGCACGCCGAGCACCTCGACCAGCGTTTCGTGCGCTCGCAGGTAGGGACCGTGGGGGACCAGCGGCTCCAGCGCGTTGCGCATCAGCGGGAGCAGATCGGCGTCGGTGCGGACCCGGGCGGACTGCTCGACGCGCCGGGACGCGGCCAGCGACGGCAGCATCTCGACGAACCGGTCGATGGCGTAGACGCCGGCCATGGTCGCGCCCGGCACGGCCATCACGGTGGCGGTCTCCGCACTCGGACCGCGGCGGGTCAGCTCCAGCTCGGCGGGGTCGCATCCACCGCGCGCGGTGGCCCGACGCACCGCCAGCGCGAGCGCGGCGGGCAGCACGGTGGCCAGCGTCTGGTCGGAGACGTTCTTGTACAGCGCGGCCAGCGCGTTGCGTTCCAGCAGGTAGATCTCCCGGGCCGGGTCCGCACCGCGCAGCGAGGCGTGGTGGCGATGGTAGGCGATCGAGGCGGGCTGGTAGCGCACCCGGTAGCCCCGCAGGTTGAGCCGCCAACCGAGGTCGACGTCCTCGTAGAACATGAAGAACCGCTCGTCGAACCCGCCGAGCTGCTCGAAGACCTCCCGGCGGACCAGCAGCGCGGCCCCGGTGCCGAACAACACATCACGGGGCGTTTCATGGCAGCCGTCGTCGAGTGCGCCTGCCTGCGGCTTGTAGCCCATTCCGTACCAGGTCAGAGCGGCGTCGACGAAGTCGATGCGCTCGCCGTCCCAGTCCAGCACCTTGCTGGCCACCGCAGCGACGTCCGGCTCGGCGTGGAACACCTCGACGGCGGCGCGTACCCAATTGCGGTGCGGCCGGGCGTCGCTGTTGAGGAATGCGACGATCGAGCCGGTGGATTTGCCGACCCCGAGGTTGCAGCCGCCGGCGAAGCCGGTGTTGGTGGCCGAGCGGATCAGCCGGGCCTGCGGTACCGCTGCGGCGATCCGTTCCGCGCTGCCGTCATCCGAGGCATTGTCCACGCAGATCAGCTCAAGCCGGTCGGGCGGCCAGTCCAGTTCGTCGAGAAGCGCGCGGAGGCAGGTCACGGTGTCTTCGGCGCCGCGGTAGTTGACCACGATCACCGATACCTTCGGCAGTACTGGCTCGCTCACGTCGGAGATCCTCCCTGGGGCCGCAGGTAGCCTGCCGCATGCCGGGCGGGCTGGTCTTGCTGGGGCCCTGCGCAGGGGCCGAACCGGCGTGCCGGCCTCGCCCGAAACTTCCCAGAGACAGATGAATCGTTACCGATTGTTGCGGTGATCTCTGGCCAGCCGCTGCACCGAGGGATAACCTGCGACCGGTCACCTGCACAGCGTCATCGCCGGTGGACCGGTTGGGGAGGGTGTCCCTCAGTATCGGAAGCACCGAGAAGGGGGTGTGACGTGGCAGTAGGTCCACCTGCGCTCGACCGGCATACCAGTCGGGGTATCAGGGAGCTGGCCGGTGGATGAACTACAGATAAGGCTGTTCGGCGATGTATCGGTTCAGCAAAAGGGCCGATCCATTTCTTTCCCATCCGGTAAAGCCCTTGAGCTGTTCTGTTACCTATTGATTCATCGCGATCGTCCGCACACCCGTGAGGCCCTGTCAGAAGTGTTGTGGCCCGATGGGAAATCCGCTTCCGCCAAGGGGTATCTGCGTCAAGCCCTATGGCGGCTCAATGCGACAGTCCGATGTCAGCCAGGTCATCACCGCACGGAATCCGAGCTACTCTTGATCATCGAGCCTGATTGGGTCCGTATTAATACCGACGCCGCATGGTGGCTGGATGTGAACGCGTTCGAGCGCGCCTACGTTGCCGTTCGTGACGTATCTGGTCACAGCCTCTCCCTCGGTCAGGCGCAGAGCGTGGAATCCGCGCTGGAGCTCTATCGCGGAGACCTGATGGCCACCCGATATCATGATTGGTGTGGCTACGAGCGGGACCGGCTGCAGCTCGCTTATTTGGCAATGCTGGATCAATTGATGTGTTATTGTGAGGCACAACAGCTCTATACGAAAGGGTTGAGCCTCGGGCAGACCGTACTACGTTACGATCCGGCCCGTGAATGCACCCATCGTCAGCTGATGCGTCTGTACTACCGGGCGGGGGACCGGACCTCCGCCATACGTCAGTACGAGCGTTGTACCTCCGTCATGGCCCGGGAGTTCGGGGTCCAGCCCTCTGCGGGCACCGTTGCCCTGTACGAGCAGATCTGCGCCGACTGGGTTCCGGATACTCCGATGTCACCGTCCGGCGCAGCGCCGGTGGCCGGCCTGGAGAGGCCCGAGCGGACCGAAACCGCGGCGATTGCGCGTCTGCACCTACGACTCGATCAGATCCAGGCCAGTCTGTACGCGCTTCAAGAATCCGTTCTGCAGAGTAGCGGTGTGCGTTGGGAGCATGCCCGAACCGTTCCGAGTGGTTCGCCGGAGAAGAATGGCAAGCTGCTGGGCATAGGCAGTGCCGAAGAAGGTCCGTGAGGTAACGGGACGAGGTGGGCGTATCTGATGGCAAGCGACAAAAGTTACTCCACCTCACTGCGCCATGTGCTGGCCGAGCTGGCCCGCCTTGATCTGTTACTACGCATCCAGGTCTGGCGGCTACGTCAATGCAAAGGCACACCGGATGATGAATTATCCGCTTTTTACATTCCTGATGCCGAGGTCGATGCGTTACTGGACAAGCCGGTCGGCGTTCCCATCTGGGCCGTTGCTCCACCCGCCGTCGAGGTTCCGGAGAACGCCGTCGAGCAGTGGGAGCAGCTGGGCATCGAGATCGCCGAGCGGGTGACAGACAGCGTGCGTCAGGGGGTGTACCTGAGACTGCCGGCTCTGGCCGAGTTGTTCGACTTGGCGCCATTCGACGTGGACGTGGTCGTGATGTGTCTGGCCCTCGAAATCGATCGGTGTTATGAACGCTTTTATGGCTACCTGCACGACGACATCACGCGGCGGTCGCCGACGGTCGATCTGATCATCAACCTGCGCTGCGCCGATCTGGAGTCGAAGGTGGCCGCGCGCACCCGGTTCACCCCGCAGGCGCCACTTATTCGGCATCACCTCATCACGCTCGCGGAGGATCCCACCCCC
>JBOHHD010000074.1:0-6096 GCA_050700515.1 Pseudonocardiaceae bacterium | reverse complement strand
GGGGTGCGGGCGTTGTCGGCGGTCGAGGGCATGGCTCTGTTCGACAACGCGCTGCGCACCGGGCAACCAGCGCTCGTTCCCGCCCACTTCGAGCTCACCTCGATAGGGACGACTACGGTGCCGCCGCTCTTCCGTGCTCTGGTGCGGCAGCGTCGACGAGCCGTTCAGGCCGAACCCGCATCGGAGGAGTCGCTCGCCCGACGACTTGCTGCACTCGGCGTGACAGATCGGCGCCAAGCCGTACTCGATCTGATCCGCGGGGAAGCTGCCACCGTACTGGCACACTCCACAACGGACGCCATCGACGACGCCAAGGCATTCAAGGAAATGGGGCTCGACTCACTCACCGGCGTCGAACTGCGCAACCGGCTGGCAGCGGCCACAGGCCTGCGCCTGCCTGCGACCCTGGTCTTCGACTATCCCACCCCCGGCAGTCTTACCGACTACTTCTGCGATCAACTATTGGGGACAGAACCACACCCTGTGGCCAAGCCGATGGTGGCTGCCACGGCATCCGACGAACCGATCGCGATTGTGGCCATGGCGTGCAGACTACCCGGTGGAGTGCTGTCACCTGAGGATTTATGGGAATTGGTGACGAATGGTGTGGATGCGGTATCGGAGTTTCCGGAGGACCGGGGATGGGATCTGGAAGCTCTGTTCGACTCAGACCCTGATGCTGTCGGTAAATCCTATGTTCGGCAGGGCGCTTTTCTTGACGATGTCGCGGAGTTCGATGCGGGGTTTTTCGGGATCAGTCCGCGTGAGGCACTGGCGATGGATCCGCAACAGCGGTTGTTGCTGGAGACCTCGTGGGAGGTATTGGAACGGGCGGGCATCGACCCCACCTCATTGCGCGGCAACGACCTCGGTGTCTTCACCGGAGTGACGAATCACGACTACGACCACTACATGAACCATGTCAACGGAGATCTGGAAGCTTATCGGATCACGGGTGTCTCGGGCAGTGTGGTGTCGGGTCGGGTGGCGTATGTGTTTGGTTTGGAGGGGCCGGCGATCACGGTGGATACGGCGTGTTCATCGTCATTGGTGGCGATTCACCTGGCCGTGCAGTCGTTGCGGAGTGGTGAGTGCTCGATGGCATTGGCCGGGGGCGTGACCGCCATGGCGACACCACGCGGCTTCGTGGAGTTCTCGCGGCAGCGGGGGTTGGCCCCGGATGGCCGGTGTAAGTCGTTTGCGGCAGGTGCGGATGGGACGGCGTGGTCTGAGGGCGTGGGTGTGGTGTTGTTGGAGCGGTTGTCGGTGGCTCAGCGCCTGGGACATCCGGTGTGTGCGGTGGTGCGGGGCTCGGCGGTGAATCAGGACGGTGCATCCAACGGGCTGACCGCGCCGAATGGTCCTTCGCAGCAGCGGGTGATTCGCCAGGCCCTGGCAAACGCTGGATTGTCGCCCTCGGACGTCGACGTCGTCGAGGCGCACGGGACGGGAACCCGGTTGGGGGATCCGATTGAGGCACAGGCATTGTTGGCGACGTATGGCCAAGATCGGGTTGAGCCGTTGTGGTTGGGGTCGGTGAAGTCCAACATCGGTCATGCTCAGGGCGCTGCCGGAGTAGCTGGTGTCATCAAGATGGTGATGGCCATGCGCCACGGTGTGTTGCCGAAGACCTTGCATGTGGATGCCCCGACTCCGGAAGTGGATTGGTCGGCAGGGGCGGTGGAGTTGCTGACCCAGGCGCGGGAATGGCCGCTGAGCGATCATGTTCGTCGGGCGGGAGTGTCCTCCTTCGGGGTGAGCGGCACCAATGCCCACGTGGTTCTTGAGCACGTCCCGGATTCTGCGTGCGTTCAGCACCCCGAGGAGTCGGAGGAGGCGGGGGGCGGTGTTGTTCCGTGGGTGATTTCGGCGAAGAGCGAGCAGGCCCTGCGGGGGCAGGCGTCCCGGCTTGTCCAGTTCCTGGACTCGAACCCGCAGGTGGGGATCGCTGAAGTCGCGGGTTCTTTGGTCAGCAGCCGGGCGTTGTGGGATCACCGGGCGGTGGTGGTGGCCGGGAATCAACACGAGTTGAGAGTGGGACTGGAGGCGTTGGACCGGGGAGAGCAGCCCCACAGCGCGGTGGTGAGGGGAGCCGCGACCGGGGTACAGGGTCGGTTGGCGTTTGTTTTCAGTGGTCAGGGCAGTCAGCGGGTGGGGATGGGCCGGGAACTCTACGAGGCATTCCCGGTGTTTCGGGAAGTGTTCGATGAGGTGTGCGCCCGGGTGGACCTGCCATTGCGCGAGACGGTGTTCGGGCCAGGGGAGTCCGGTAAGCCCGGGGTGCTCGATGAGACGATGTTCGCGCAGGCGGGATTGTTCGCGGTGGAATCGGCGCTGGCCGCGTTGCTGAAATCCTGGGGAGTGTGCCCTGATGTGGTAGCGGGGCACTCGATCGGGGAAATCACCGCAGCACACGTAGCCGGGGTCCTGTCCCTGGCCGATGCTTGCGCGCTGGTCGAAGCCCGTGGCCGATTGATGCAAAGCCTCCCCACGGGCGGAGCGATGATCGCGGTAACCGCCTCGGAGCAGGAAGTGTTGTCGGCGCTGGCGGGCCGGGAGGATGTGGTGGGTATCGCCGCGGTCAACGGGCCTGAGTCGGTGGTGGTATCCGGGCGGGAGGATGTGGTTTTGCAGATCGCTGAAAGGTTTCATGCGCGGGGGCGCAAGACCAAACGGCTGCGGGTCAGCCACGCGTTTCATTCACCGTGCATGGACCCGGTAGCCGAGGAGCTGGAAGAGGTGGCTCGGAGGCTGTCGTTCGCCCAAGCACGGATTCCCCTGGTCTCGAACGTGACCGGGGGACTCGTCGATGCCGGCGTGTTGGGCGATCCCGGTTACTGGAGCAAGCATCTGCGGTCGCCGGTTCGTTTCGCCGAAGGAATGGAATGTTTGCGGGCTGTGGGTGTCGGTGCGGTGATCGAAATAGGGCCTGGTGGTGTGTTGGCGGGAATGGTCCGGGAATGTTGGGAGCACGCCATCACCGACACCGATGATTCTGCCGTGATCGTGCCGGGACTGCGGGAACGGCGAGAGGTGGCCGGATTGCTCTCCGGAGTGGGCGAGTTGTTCGTGCGTGGGGTGCCGATGGACTGGTCCGCTGTGGTGGGTAATGCGACCCGGCTGGTCGGCCTCCCGACATATGCGTTTCAGCATGAGCGGTTCTGGTTGGATCCTGTCGGTGTAACGGGGGATGTGGCCTCAGCGGGGTTGGCCGATACGGGCCATCCGGTGTTGGTGGCGGCGGTGTCGTTGCCTGGAGGGCAGGGGATGCTGTTCACCGGTCGCGTGTCGATGCGGACTCATCCGTGGTTGGGGGAGTGCGTGGTTGGTGGGGTGGTGGTGTTGCCGGCGTCGGCGCTGATGGACATGGTGATCCGCGCCGGTGACGAGCTGGGATGCCCGGTGCTGGAGGAGTTGGTGGTCGAGGCCCCGGTGGTGGTGGGGGACGGGATCGCCCTGCAGGTCATGGTGAATGCGTGCGGTGAGGATGGTCGGTACCGGGCGCAGGCCTATTCCCGTCCCGCCCACGACGACCGCGCTTCCTGGACCCACCACGCGCACGCCAGTCTTGTCCCGCCGCGTTCGCCGGCCGGGTCGCCGGTCACCGCGGAGGATGTGGTCATAGAGGTCGTGGTGGAGCAGAATCCAGCGGGGTTCGGGATTCATCCGATGCTGGTGGAAGCCGCCCTGGCTGGGCACAGAGCCCAGGGTGGGGAGGTGATGGTGCCGGTGGTGTGGAAAGACGTCGTGCTGCACGCCTGCGGAGCACAGGCGCTACGAGTGCAGATCACCCCCACCGGACCGGCCATGGTGTCGTTGCTGGCCGCCGACCACGCCGACCAACCAGTGCTGTCCATCGGCTCCCTCCAGTTCCACCCTCTACCCGCCGAGCAACTGAAGGTCACCACGGGTGATCTCCTACCCTCAGTACAACGTGCCGCGTCGCACCGGCCGGTCAGCAAGAACTCACTGACCGAACGCCTCGCTGGCTTGCCCCGCGCTGATCAGGAACGCGAACTGCTGAACCTGGTGCGGACCCAGGCTGCGGACGTGCTCGGCTATGCGCCGGGGGATGCGACTGAGGCCAGGTCAGCATTCAAGGACCTCGGATTCGAATCGGTGACCGCGGTCCAACTCCGCAACCGGATCGCCGCTGCCACCGGTCTCGACCTGCCCGCCACCGTCATCTTCGACCACCCGACGCCTATTGCCCTGTCATGCCTGCTCTGGCAGGAGATGTTCGCCGGCATTCAGAAGGCGTCAGTTCCCGTGCTTCACGATCTGGACAGGCTCGAAGCTCTTTCGGTCGACCTGCTTGACGAGCAGTTCCGTTCGTCGGTCATCGCGCGGTTCCAACGGATCATGTCCAGGTGGTCCGATACCAAGGCGCCCCACGAGGGTGCCGAGGAGCGCGTCACCGTGGCAAGCAGGATCCAGTCGGCCACGGCCGCCGAGATTCTGGACTTCATCGATCATGAGCTCGGCCGAGCCGCGAACTGACAATTTCGGGAGGTTCGATCCTGACGATCCTGACCTTATCCAACGAAAGCGGCGTCCGGACCGGCGATCGGTGCCCTGGCCGCGCCGCCGCCCACCCGCAGTGCACCCGGCCCCCGGCACGACCGGCACCGACCTCGCCGATCCACCGAATGCTTCTCCACCAGCGGGTACAACGCCGCACACGCCCGCCACGACACCAAACCCAGCTCGATATCAACACCCGGGCCCCGACTCGACGACCGCACTCAGGACACCGCGCAGCCTCTCCCGCACAAGGCCATAGCTGGTTTGGTAGACCGTGGGCATTTTGCTGATTATGGGCATGATGTCGACACCACCCGCCCTCTCACCAACTCGCTCAGTGAAGCGGGACCACTTCAGTGTAGATCCAGCCCTCGACGGTGCGTAGGTAGGTGATGTCGGCGCACCAGCGGATGTTGGGCATCTCGGCGGTGAAGTCCTGCCTGATCAAGTCCGGGGCATCGACCGGCCGCTGACCTGCGATGGATGTCTCCTTCCAGTCCCGTAGGTGGCGTCAGCACAGGCTGGCTGCCTTATCAGCCGCCCCACTCGCTTGCGGGCCACAGGCACGCCTCGTACCACAAGCTCGACCCAGACCCGCTGCACGTCGGGATCACCGCGCAACTCGAGGGGGATCTGCCGGATCGTCTCGGTGAGCCCGGCCTCGGTACGCTCACACCGACTCTCGGCCAGCCACCGACAGTAGCCCTGACGAACCACTCACAGCTGGGCGCACCTAAACGTGACCGGGAACTGCTTCTCGGCGGCCCAGTCCGCGATCGCCGCGTACTCCTGCGGCTGTTCCTTCGTGAACCAGGCCGTTACTTTTTTGCGGAATTCCGCTCCCTCCGCAAGGTGGCGTTCTCCTTGCGCAGCCGTTCCAACTCGAACCGCTCGGTTTCAGCCAGGTCCTTGTCCTGGATCGGACCGCTCTCTTTGACTTTCCTCACCCCGCTACCTAACGTCATCTCGTGGATGCCGATACTTTTCGCTACTTCAGCGCCAGTTCGGCCTGAATCAAGGATGAGGCTAACGGCTTGATCCTTATACTCCTGGGTGAAGCGTCGACGTGTCGCCACGGGATGCCCCCCGCTGACTGTCAGCGGCAACCACAGCGGGTGTCTACAAGATCGGGAAAAACCTCCCCGTGACCACAACCCGACGCCAGTACGTGGACTCACCCGTGAATGGACATCCTCGACGAGCCAAACTCCTGTCATGATCGCATGGGTATTACCTGAAAATGGGGTCAGAGTGGAAACCCGACACTTCATGACTTTGGCTCTGCCAACGCATACTGAGCTGGCTTCGATAAATTTCCGATATGATTTCTGATTCACTTTTTCCTTCCATGTGGAATTATTCTTGTTCGACGATAGGGGTGAAGAGTGGAATTTTGGGGAGAGGTTCTGCTCCTGTCAACGGCTCGCCAACCTTGACCCCCGGGTGGCTCGGGAAAATTGACCCCCCGGGTTGATCTAGCTGTTGCTGGCGCGGTTGTCTTTGGCGAGGAGCTCGCGGCGTTGGCGGGTGCGGTAGGAGTCGCCGGTGAGGGTGAGGACTTCGGCGTGGTGG
>JBOHHD010000073.1:0-12920 GCA_050700515.1 Pseudonocardiaceae bacterium | reverse complement strand
CCCTGGCACCGCGACGCGCCGTCTAACAGGTGATCGACCTGGACTCCAACGACAATATGGGTATGGCCCGCGACCCCCGGGTGGTGGCTGCGGCTGAGGCGGCGGCGCGCACCTGGGGTGCGGGATCGACCGGCTCCCGACTGGTCACCGGCTCCACCGAGATGCACGCCGAACTGGAGGCCGAGCTCGCCGCGTTCTGCGGAACCGCGGCGGGGCTGGTGTTCTCCTCCGGCTATACCGCCAACCTGGGGGCGGTGAGCGCGCTGTCGGGACCGGGAAGTCTCGTGGTGTCCGACGCCGCCTGCCACGCCTCGCTGGTCGACGCCTGCCGGCTGTCCCGGGCCCGGGTGATGGTCACGCCGCATTTCAACGTCGCCGCGGTGGATGCCGCGTTGGGCGCCCGATCCGAATCGCGGGCGCTGGTCGTCACCGATTCGGTGGGCAGCGTGGACGGCGATCTCGCGCCGCTGGCGCCGCTGCACGCGGTGTGCCGGTCCCGGGCCGCGGTGTTGCTGGCCGACGAGGCACACGGTCTCGGGGTGCGCGGGCCGGGCGGGCGAGGGTTGCTCGCCGAATGCGGCCTGGCCGGACAACCCGACGTGGTGGCCACCGTGACCCTGTCGAAGGCACTGGGCAGCCAGGGTGGCGCCGTGCTGGGTTCCCGGGCAGTCGTCGACCACCTCGTCGACTCCGCCCGCAGCTTCATCTTCGACACCGGTCTGGCCCCGGCTGCGGTCGGCGCGGCGCTGGCCGCGTTGCGGGTGTTGCGCGCCGAACCCACGCTGCCGGACCGGCTGCACACGGTCGCGAGGTCGATCGCCGCCGCGGCCGGGGCACCGGTACCGACCTCGGCGGTGGTCTCCGTGATCCTCGGCGAGGCGTCTCGGGCCGTCGAGGTCGCTGCGGAATGCCTGCGTCATGGCGTACGGGTGGGTTGCTTCCGGCCGCCGTCGGTTCCCACGGGCACCAGCAGAGTGCGGCTCACCGCGCACGCCGCGCTGAGCGATGCCGAGCTGGCGCAGGTGGCGCAGGTGCTGGAGTCGATCCTCTCCGGCGCCCGGCGATGATCTCCGGACCCCTGCTGGTGACCGGTACCGGTACCGGAGTGGGTAAGACGGTGGTCACTGCGGCGCTCGCGGCTCTCGGGGTGGCCGAGCACCGCCGGGTGGCCGTGCTCAAACCCGTGCAGACCGGGGTGGGTCCCGCCGAACCCGGCGACCTGGCGGAGGTCCGGCGGCTGGCCGGCCGGGCCGTCACGGTCTGTGAGCTGGCCCGGTTCCCCGCCCCCCTGGCCCCCGTCACCGCTGCCCGCCGCGCCGGGGCGGTGCCGCTGACCCCCGCCGTCGTCGTGGCCGCCGCCCGGGAACTCGCCGCCACCCACGATCTCGTGCTCGTGGAGGGCGCCGGTGGACTGCTGGTCCCCTTCGACGCCGACGGTGGCACGCTGGCCGATGTGGCGGTAGCCCTCGGCGCACCCCTGCTCGTGGTGGCCGCCGCCGGGCTGGGCACTCTCAACCACACCGCGCTCACCGTCGAGGTGCTGCACACCCGCGGGCTGGCTTGCCCCGGCGTGGTGATCGGTGCCTGGCCGACATCCCCGGACCTCGCCGCCCGGTGCAATCTGGTGGACCTGCCGGCGATCACCGGTATTCCCCTGCTCGGGGCCCTCCCCGAAGGCTCCGGGAATCTGGAGGCCGCGGAGTTCGTGGTGGCAGCGCGGCACGGCGTCGCCGCCGAACTCGGGGGGACGTGGAGATGGAAGGATTTCCTCGACACCGCGACGGTGGTGATACCGCAACGCCAGTGATACCGCGACCGATGGACGGAGAAGGACGAGCGCGCATGCGCGATGAGAAGATCAGCGATTTTCTGGACCGGCTGGCCGCTCGGGAGCCGGCCCCCGGCGGAGGCGCCTCAGCGGCCCTGCACGCCGCTCAGGCCGCCGCGCTGCTGGGCATGGTCGCCCGCTACAGCACCGGTGAGAAGTACGCTGCCCACCGGCAGATCATCGAGCGGATCATCACCGAGACCGATCAACTGCGCTCCGCCGCCTTGCGGCTCGCCGAGGACGACATGGCGGCGTTCACCGCCGTCGCCCACGCCTACCGGCTGCCGAAAACCACCGGGGACGAGCAGGCTGCCCGCTCGGCCGCCATCGCGGACGCCCTGGTCGGTGCGGGCCGTCCGCCGGCCGAGGTGATCGGTATCGCCCAGGCCGTGGTCGACCTGGCCGGGCAACTGCTGCCGATCGGCAACCGCAACGTCGTCACCGACATCGCCGCGGCCACCGAGGCGGCCCGCGCGGCGGCGACCACCGCGCGGGTGAACGTCGAGATCAACCTCGGTGGTATCACCGATGAGCGCGCCCGCGGTGAGCTCGCCGCGGCGGTGGCGAACGTCGACGCCCTCGCCGACCGGGCCGAGCAGCTCACCGCCGCTGTCCGTAAGGACATCACCCGGTGAGCGCCACCGTCCTGGCCGGTAAGGAACTCGCCGGGAGCATCCGCGCCGAGGCCGCGGCCCGGACCGCTGAGCTTGCCGCCGCCGGGACGACGCCGAAGTTGGCGGTCGTCGTCGCCACGGCGGACGAGTCCAGTGCCTGGTATGTCCGCTCGATCGCCAGAACGGCCGAGAAGCTGGGCATGGCCTGCGATGTCGTCGATCTGGTGGCCGAGGTAGGGGCCGAGGTGGGGGCAGCGGCCGCCGAGACGATCCGAGCGACGCTGACCCGGCTCGGCGCCGACGACACGGTGCACGGGATCCTCCTGCAGACGCCGCTACCGGCCGGGACCGCATTGGCCGACCTGTCCGCGGCCATCCCACCCGGCAAGGACGTCGACGGTGCCAACCCGCTGTCGCTGGGTCGGCTGGTGGCCGGGTTGGAGGCGTTCGCCCCGGCGACCGCCGAGGCGGTGATCGCCATTCTGGATCACTACCAGGTCGAGCTCAGTGGCCGGCATGCCGTGGTGATCGGCCGCTCCACCGTGGTCGGCAAGCCCGTCGCCGCGCTGTTGTTGGATCGGGACGCCACCGTCACCGTCTGCCATTCGCGCACCGCCGAGCTGGCCGCCGTCACCTCCGCCGCCGATGTGCTGGTCGCAGCGGTGGGTCGAGCTGGACTGGTGGGTGCCCAGCATGTCAAGCGCGGAGCGATCGTGGTCGATGTCGGCACCAATCCCACCGACGACGGTGGTCTGGTCGGTGACGTGGACGCCGCCTCGGTCACCGACCACGCCGCGGCCCTCACTCCGGTGCCGGGAGGGATAGGCCCGGTCACCACCGCGTTGCTGCTCCAGCACACCATCCAGGCCGCCACCCGGTGAACGGTGCCGCAGCGATGCGGGCCAGGGTGGTCACTCTGTTCTTCGCGGTGGGCGTCGCTGTCGCGATGGGGGTGGCGTTGCTGCGGATCATTGGCGCCGGCGACTCGCGGTGGACGTTCGCGGCACTGTCCTGCACTCCGTATGCCCTCGGCGGTGCGGCAGTCCTCTTGCTGTTCGGTCTGGTCACGGGCCGCTGGGGCAGCTGCGCGGGAGCGGCGCTCGCGGTGGCCGTACTCGGTATCGGCGTACTGCCGCGGGCGGTCGCCGACGCCCAACCCGACGTCACCGGAGTGACCCTGACGGTGGCCAGCGCCAACCTCTACTACGGACGGGCCGACGCACGTGCCGTGGTGGACCTGGTCAGCTCGCATGACGTGGACGCGCTGAGCATGCAGGAGCTCACCCCCCAAGCTGTCAGCGCGCTGGATGCCGCCGGTCTGTGGGAACTCCTCCCGTACCGAATCCTGCGACCGGAACCGCGGGCGGCGGGCACCGGACTGGCCTCCCGGTACCCGTTGCACGAGCGCGCATCGACCCAGCTCTCCTCCTACCACTGGCAGCCCGCCGCCCTCGTTGATCTGCCCGGCGCCTCGGAGGTGGAGGTGGTCGCAGTGCACGCCGTCGCGCCGGTCGGTCGGATCCCACCGTCGCAGTGGCGCGCCGAACTCGCCGGCCTGCCGCCACCGCTACCGGGGCCTGCCACTCGGCTGCTCGTGGGCGACTTCAACGCCACCCTGGACCATCAGCCGCTGCGCGATCTGCTGGCGACGGGGTATCGGGACGGGGCCGATGCGGTGGGCCGTGGTCTGCGAGCCACCTGGCCCACCGACACGTTGATCATGCCGGTTGTGGCGATCGACCATGTGCTCGTGCAGCAGAACTGTCAGGTCCGGTCGTTCGATACGCTCCCGCTTCCTGGTGGCGACCACCGAGCTGTGGTCGCCGAGCTGGTGTTGCCAGGCTGAAAGAGGAGAATGAGAGTCGTGGGTGCTGGCTCGTTTGCCGAGTATCTATCCAATTTGGACGAGGCTTCCTTGACCGCGTTGCTGCAAGGTCGTCCGGATGTCCGGACCCAGCCGGTGCCGCGGGGTTTCACCCGGCTTGCCCAGCGGTTGAGCGGGGCCGATTCCCTGGTCACCGCCGTGCGTACGGTGAACCGGGATACGGCCATCGTCGGGCAGGCCATCCCCGCCCTGGGGGAGGCCGCGACGATACCGGCTCTGGCCCGCCTGCTGGGCGCCCCGGAGCAATTGGTTCGGGCCGGGGCGGTTGATTTGCTCGGCCGGGGGTTGGCGTGGGAAAGCGCTGGGGTGCTGCAGGTACCGGAATGGTTGGAGACCCGTTGGTCGGCCGAGATCGGTGGCGGCCGGCCGGTGGCGAAGATCGCGAACTCGGTCCGGGTCGAGGACCTGCGGGTGGCCCTCGCCGCCTTCGGGGTAGCGACCGAAGGTCTGCGCAAGCCGGAACTGACGGCGCGGCTGGCCGAGCTGATGGCGGACGTACCCGCGCTGGCCAAGGTGGTGGAGCGGCTGCCGGAACCGGCCAGGGCCCGGCTCGGGGAGTTCCGCCGCAGCTATCGCGGCTACTACTCGGGATACGGCCGCTCCTGGCCGCGCAGTGCCGGTGATCCGGCCGAGCAATTGATCGCGGCCGGTCTGCTGCTCCGGGTCAACCACCAGCCGGAGCTGCCCCGGGAGGTGGCGATCGCTGATTGGCTGACCGAGCGTGAGCTCACCCTGACCGGGCGCCCGGAGCTCCCCCCGGGTGGCGCCGACGAGGCGGCGGTGCGCCGGGCCGGGCAGGCCGCGGCGCAGGAGGCGTTGCGGGAGCTGACCAACCTGCTCGACGAAGCCCGGGTGACGCCGATCGCGGCGCTGAAAAACGGGGGGATCGGACCTCGGGAACGGGCCCGGTTGGCCAAGCGATTGTCGATCCCGAAGGACGTGCTCCCGTTGTGGATCGACCTGGCGTACACGGCCGGTCTGCTGGGGCAGGCCGACGAGGGATACGTACCGACTGATTCCTACCCGGGCTGGCGTGACGCTGAGCCAGGCCGGCGCTGGGCGGCGCTGGTCCACGCCTGGTACTCCCTCGACTACGCACCGACCAGCCGAACCATCGAGGACGACCGGGAGCAACCGCCGCCCTTGCCGCTGGCCTCCAACGCCGGGCTGCTGCGGCGTGCGTTGCTCGCCGCGGCCCGTTCGGGTAAGTCGGTGCGGGTCACGGGCGAGGAGATCGACTGGTTCTGCCCGCTGCACGGCTACGACGACACGCAGCGCGATGACCGAGTGGCGGCTGCCGTCCGCGAAGCCGAACTGCTCGGGGTGATCGCCACCGACGTGGTCTCCGAACTCGGCGGGCAGGTGCTGGCCGTGGCCGAGGAATCCCCCACCGATCCGGTGTCGGAGCTGGCCCAGCGGTGTGCCGCACTGCTACCCGAAGCCTCGTGCAGCGTGATCCTGCAATCGGACCTGACCGCCGTGGTCTCCGGGCAACCGAGCGTGGCCGTGGCGCGGCTGCTGAAGGACTCCGCCGTCGCCGAGACCCACGGGGCCGCCGGAACCTGGCGGTTCACCCCGGCCAGTGTCCGCAGGGCGCTCGATGCCGGGTGGAGCGCCGAGGAGCTGCTCACCGAGCTCGCCGCCATCTCGGCCCGTCCGGTTCCCCAGCCCCTGGAATACCTGATCACCGACGCCGCCCGCAGACACGGGCAGGTTCGGGTGCGGGGCATGCGCTCCTGCGTCATCGCCGAGGACGCCCTGATCACCGAGATCCTGCACACCCGCTCTCTGGTCAAGCTGCATTTCAGCCGGCTCGCCCCCACCGTCCTGTCCAGCCCGCGCGACCTCGACGAGGTGCTGACCCGGCTGCGCGAGGCCGGTCTGTCACCGATGGCCGAGGACGCGCAGGGAACGGTGATCGTCGAGGCCCGGCACGACCACGAGGCACTCACGCCTGACCGCGCGATCAGCATCAAACCGCGAGTTGCGCTCTCGGCCACCGAGCTGGCTCGGCAACTGGCCGCAGACCCGGACGGGGAGGCCGGGCAGGTCAGTGCGGACTCGGACACCTTCGAGCTGCTGGCGCAGTTCAACCGGCACCTCGACGACGCCGAGCTGGAGCTGCTGTCCGACGCCGTGGACCACCACAACGACGTGGTCATCGCCTACCGCGACAAGAACGGCAGCCGCACCACCCGGGCCATTCGCCCACAACAGCTCTACGGCAAATGGCTCGACTCCTGGTGCCACCTCCGCAACGCCCAACGCGACTTCGCCATCGCCAACATCGAGTCCGTCGCCCCCGCCCGCTGAGGCCAGACTGGGCTTGAGATCAAGCTGGGAGTTTATCGTAGGAATAGAAGGTACTGATCTCCAGCATTTGCGCGGGAGTGATCGGCTGGGCGATCAGAATCGAGTACATGGGGTCATTGATCCGGTGGAAGTTCAACTCGGCGGACGCCGATTGGGGTGGTTGATAGACCCGGCCGCGAGCGACCATCCACGCTTCCCAGATTCGGTCCTCGTTGCAATGGTTGAGGTAGAACACGGGATCGTTGGGTGAGGTGGCCGGAGCCATGTCGCCACCGATCCAGACGTGCACCCGGTTGTGTAGTCCCGGAGGCGCCGGTCGCCAGCCTTCGACCTGGTTGCGAAAGCCCCCGGAACTGCGATTCCAGGGGGGTAGGTCGTAGGCCGGTTGGCCCAGTGCGGCGCTCACCTGCGCGGGGGTCGGCAGGATCGGTGTGTCAGCGGTCAGGGTGCGGTTGAGGCCCCGATCGGTGACCCGCAGCCGACCGAAGCGGTCGGAGTCGACGCGCACCCGGAACTGGTCGGAGCGGAAGGGGCCGTCGGCGACGGGGGTGCCGGTGCCGCCGATACCGGTCGGCCGCCAGATCGGCGCCTGTGGCTGCTGCGCCGTGGGCAGCGCACCGTCAGCGGCCCAGTCCCAGTAGGGCAAGCCGACCTGATCGTTGCCCAGGACCCGCTGCATCTGCAGCTCGAGGAGCAGCAGCATGAGCCGGTGCCAGGGCAGGAAAACCGGGCCACTGTGCGCCGCATTGCGGTCGCTCTGGCCGGGTGGGGTCATCTGGCCCATGGTCAGGTGGTGCCAGACGGTGAACAAGTCGTAGGTGGAGATCGGCCGGGCGGGGCCGGCGATGCCGAGGTCGGCCGTGGTGGTGCCGAGGAATTCGGCCTTGAGGGCGAGAACGCCCTCGACGAAGAAGTCCCGAGCCGCTTGGTCGGTGACGATATTGCGCCGGATGGATGCCATCTTCAGGCACCCCCGGAATGATCGTGCCCGGAGTGGCCGTGCCCAGCGTGATCGGGATGGTGTGGATCCGGCTCGGGGGCAATGGGCTGACCGGATGAGCCGGGACCGAACTCGTCGCCAAAGACGTCGATGGCCTTCTCGACAAGGCCGATCACCGAGGAGAAGTCCCTGGTGGGTAAACCGTGGTAATGGACCCGGCCGTCGTTGCCGATGGTGAGGTGCACGTTGAACGGCTGGCCGTCCACAGTGATCTCATAGGTCGTCCGCACCACGATCTCATGGCCCTTGTACGTGACCTGCCGGATCGAGGCCAGCTCGCCGCCATGATGCTCCTGCGCGGCGTGTCGCAACTCCTCCGCGTTGGCCGCGAGGGCCGCCCGCAGCGCTTCCGGTTGGCTTGCCGCCACCAGATCCTGGTAATCCATATCTGTTTCGTCGCCCTTGGCCGGAACATCGTTACCAACTGAGTCCAGGCCCTCGATCGTCCGGACTGCGAACCTACTTGCGTAGGCTGCAAGTCCTCGTCCAGCTCCACCTCGCCAGCACCAGCATCGAAGTCGTGCAGGTCGCCTAGCAGATGAGGCGGGGCTTTGCCGACGTGCTCAGCGGCCGGGACGTCCTGTTCGCACTGGACCGTTCGGCATCCGTAACACTGTCCAGTCGCACTCGATTCCCCCGGTATACGAGGAGGGTCGATGATCAAATGCGGTTGACCGAGCACGGACGCGTCGCTGGCAAAGTCCGAGATGAGATCGCCGCTGGCCTCTGGAAAGACTACGAGCACGGCACTAGCCCGCGTACCGTCGCCGAGTCCGTCGGCCGGTTGGGCGAGTTCGTCCACAGATATGGGCCGTGGTGAGCGCGAACCAACGGCAGGGGCAGGCGGTCAAGGCCATCGGCATGGTATTGCTGATCACAGGCCTGCTCTCAGGCCTCGTGCTGCGTTTCGTGCCCGAGGTGCCCATTGCACTCAGCTTCGCTCCACTCGTGTCGTCGAATACGTTCCCTTGTGGGCACCGCTGCTGCGACGTGGGCTGTACAAGCCAATGCGGCGAATGTTCGCCCACTCCCTGCGACCCGTATATGAAGACCATGGCATCCCCTGGTCGCCGTCGCCGTCGCCGATCTCGAAGCTCGCCGTCGCCTTTTATGTAGTCATGGGACTATCCTGGGCACTGTTCATGGTTGTGGCCCTCGCAGCGGCGTTGCTCGGGACGCTGCCGGCGAATCGTGTATCCCTCAGGGGTGTGCGCGCCACTCGGTAGATGCATCCACGCCACCGGAGCGGCATAGGGCGATGCACCCACCGCTTTCCTTCGGCGAATCGAACGGTTCCCGCGCGCAATTTTTCTCTGACCGAACCCCTCACCCGGCAGTGGTGTCGTCATTCCTGACCACCCGGCACAGCACCCTTACGAAGATGACGGCGATGGACGAGTACGGCGATGGTGGGGCCGACGATCGCACCGATCAGCACTGTGTCGCTGAGCCCGTTCTGGTACAGCATCACCACGAAGCCGAGGATCACCGGGACACACAGGACCGTTAGCGGGATTCTTATCCAGCGAGAAACGGGCGCAGGGCTGGTCCGGAGTTCCCGCCTGGGTTTCGGTCGGGGTGGTCGCAACCGCAGCAGCCACCAGATCGTGAGCGTGATCCACCCCAGCGCGAAGACCATCGCCAGCGTGCCCACCAACCGGGTCGCCGCCGGGGAATCGGGCAGCGCAGCGCCGAGGAGTATGGCAATGACCGCCAGTGCGGCGAGGGTCATCACCGACTTCACGATGCAGCCGAGAATACGCATGATAAAAGGGCGTCCTTGGGATTAGGTCGGAGCGTTATGGGAACCGGCCGGCTCACGCGGTCGCGTGGTACGGGCACGTAAAAAACTGAAAATCGTTGCCCATCACGAAATAATGTTCGATCAATTCCTCGGCGGAAATTCCGCTCAGTACCCAGGTCAGGGTGTCTCGTACTGCCGTGTTGATCGCGGGTGGATCGTCGCCGGTCGAGATGAAAAGCTCTCTCACGACTTTGATTTCCGATTCGCTGCGCACCGTGTCACCTTTCAAGGCGATCTGCCTGACCCTTGGTTATGCCCCCAATGCCTCAACCGCCGAGACCCCTACGACCACCACGGGGCAGAGCTGACTTACGAGTCATAACACAGCAGCCCCGTAGAGCCCAGATGCTCTGCGGAGTTTTTGTCTTTTCGGGACTAGACATCTTTCGGGTCGACGACGCGCACAATTGAGACACTCGCCAACGGCACCGGCGTCCGGACGGCCACGATTCCCGCCGCATGGTCATCGCTCATCACGACATCACCGCGAATGTCCACCCGTAATGAACACGGCTTAGCCTGCGGGTGCCGTAAATCACGGTAAAAAATAACTTTAGTGACCAACCCTCGGACCTCTTTGCTTAGCTGCTTTTTGCGAGGGGGTTTAGGCATCGCTCACCTTCCCCGAGGAAATCTCTTGGCGGGCACCAATCTAATAGGTGATGTCTTGCTCGTATTGCCTGTGGCAAAATAGTTTGCTTCCGCCAGAAATCTACACAGCTCCGACACAAGATTGCTATCCATGATGGCTTCTACGCAGAACGGTTCAATCCACATTTTCACGCGTGCGTTGTACACCTCCATGATAATCAGAACGCTCGTGCCCTGCGGGCCGGCCACTTTCAGTGTCTGTCTATATGACCCGGTCATACCAATGCCCCCAATTCGATAGACCTCGCCCGTCAAGTCCATGGTCTCCTCGCGACTGCCCGGGTGGCGATCTTCACCTAGCATGGAATTATCTGGAAGATTTTGGCCTCGGCCAATTTGCTCTTGGTACGCCTTTTCGTCTCATTATCTCCCCATTCCTCATGTTTCATCACGCCGTTATGTGGTCTTTTCTGTTACCGGCCGATCACCGGATCGCCCCCTCAGTCAAACCCCTGACCGGCCGCAATCGGGATGACGGCCGGTCAGGGGGGACCGAGCAGGCTCCGGATGACTGCTCGGGGTCTGCGCAAGAATCACGCTTCGCGGTCAGCTCCCGGTATCGGACTTGTCCCCGGGGCGTGAGTACGACTCGACGCGGCCCTGCCGAATAGTCCGGGCTGAGCAGTTCGGTCAGTTCCATCTCGGCCAGTCGACGGAAGACATCGGGCAGATAGCAGGGCATTCTCCGGCCCTGATCGAGATGCCCCGAGCCATGCAGCGCCACCCCACCCCCGCGCACCCGGCGCAGGGCGATGCAGTCGAGAAGTTCGGTGCCGGTCAGGTGCATCATCGGATCAGGCTGAGCTGGGTGAGTGCCAAGCGCTCGACACTGACCAGCTCATCAGGCCGGATGCACATGGTCTCTCCCTGTTGGTTCTCTTGGTTGAGTGGTCAGGTCGGTGCGGAACAAAGGTTCATGGTCGTCGCTCTCGAATCGACAACGGGGGTGTGGTGACAACGTTCGCGTGAACGCGGACAAGCCGCAACCGACACGAACCGACGAGCGAACTAGGAGACTTTCTAGGAGGATTATCGCCTCCTTCGCGCCGGCCTGGGGGATAACCCGGCGGAAGGACTCTTTCCTCGGCGATCCGGCAGACCGACCGTGCCGGGCCGTAATAAGGTCCCGGGCAACAACGGTGAAAGGGGGACGGCCATGAGCGCACGTCCGAATCGGGCGTTCCAACTCGCACGACGCAGCCGGGCGCTCACCCAGGCTCAAGTCGCCACGACGACCGCTGATCTGGTGGAACAGACCACCGGCCAGCGCTGCGGGATCGATGCCGACTACGTGTCCAAGGTCGAGCGGGGTGAGATCAGCTGGCCCGGTGCGGCCTACCGGTCCGCCTTCCGCGCGGTGCTCGGCGCTGCTTCGGACGCTGACCTGGGTTTTTACTGTTCCCGTTCGAGCGAGGCGACGCTGATCGTTGCGTCGTCTATCGTCACAGGTGAGCCGACCTGGGCGGAGGACGCCATGTTCGACCAGAACCTGATCCGCTACGCCGGTGCCGCCACGATCGGCGCACTGTCCGCACACCTACCGGACATGCTGCGCGGGGCGCTGCACCGCACCGCCGTCCCCGCCCGGATCGACGAACACCACGTCGAGCAGCTCAACCAGATCGTGGAGTTCTTCGAAGATTCCGATTGGCTGTTCGGCGGCGGGATGTCCCGCAACGCCGCTGCCGGGCAGCTGGAATGGTGCTGCGACGTACTGGCCAAATCATCCATGTCCGATTCGGTTCGCCGAGCTTGGCAGTCGAGCACTGCCCGACTGGCCGACCGGGCTGGTTTCATGGTGTTCGACTGCGGCGACCAGCTGGCTGCACGCCGGTACTTCCTCGTCGCGCTCCAGCTCGCTGCCGAGGCTGGTGACGTGCAACAGCGGGCACACGTCCTCTTCAGCGCCGCCCACCAAGCCCTCCGGCTGGATCGTCACGAGCTCGGCTTGGACCTCATGCGACTCGCGCATGGCGAGGACCGGAACCTGTCCCCGGTCGCGCGAGCCGTCCTGACCAGCGTTGAGGCTCAGGCACTTGGCCGCCAGGGCGAGGTTGCCGCCGCCGAACGCGCGGTCGGACAGGCCGACGACCTGTTCGCCCAACGGACCACCGGCCTTCACGACCCTGCCTGGGCTCGGTACGACAGCACCGCGCAGATGACCTGCGAGGGCGGGCGGGCCCTGTTCGAGGCGGCCATGCGCGCTGATGACACCCGCATCGCCACGATGGCCGAACAGCGCCTGCGATCCTCCTATGATCTGAGTCCGGCTGATCGGGCCAGGTCTCGCAGCTTCGACCTGATCCGGGTCGCCTGTCTGGTACTGCGGTTCGACGATCCGCACCGCGGCCTCGGCCTGGCCGAACAAGCACTCAACGAGGCGGCGCTCCTGCGGTCCAGGCGGATCGCCGATGACATCCGCATGCTCGCCAAAACTACCGTCCCGCTCGAACGCAATGCGGCCTTCCGATCAAAGGTGCGCGAGCTGCGGCGCACTGCCAAGCGGGTCGCGCAGGCCGTCGCCTGAATCAAAATCCGTCCCAACCTGCCGGCGCGGTGCCGTCCCGCAAGGTGGCCAGCCGCAACCGCAGCTGTTCGCCGAACTGGGTCGTCTGCGGCGGCGGTGACCAGCCAGGTGGTCATGCGCAGCATCCGAATGGCCTTCAGCACCGGCCAGGCCGGCGAGACTCGTACGTCGTCACCGTAGGTCTTCATGAACGTCGCGTAGTCGGTCGCGTCATGCCAGCCGCACTCGTAATAGACCGCGGTCACGGTCAGATCCCACTCCGGTTGCCCGACGCACACCCGCTCCAGGTCCAGGCACA
>JBOHHD010000072.1:0-11734 GCA_050700515.1 Pseudonocardiaceae bacterium | reverse complement strand
GCATCCCGCCTGGGGATGAAGGGACTGGCCTTGATCCGGGCGACGGACTGCTGGACGTCCTCTTCAAGGTTCGGGAATGCCTCGGCGGACCACGTCGGCTTGATCCCGATCTCGTCCTGGATGGACTTCTTGAACTGATCGTCGGTGAAAGTGAGCATCCCGCAATCGGTGTGATGGATGAGGATGATTTCCTTGGTGCCGAGCAGCCGCTGGCTGATCGCCAGCGAGCGGATCTCATCGTCGGTGACCACGCCACCCGCGTTGCGGATGACGTGCGCCTCACCCTCCTTCAGGCCCAGAATGCGGTAGACGTCGAGCCGGGCGTCCATGCAGGCGACCACGGCGACACCCTTGGCGGGTGGCAGCGGCAATGCACCGCCGAAGGACTCGACGTAACGGGAGTTGTTGGCGAGCAGTTCATCAGTGACGGACACGCAAACTCCTGGTGTGTGGGGACGAAGGGCACCGGGAGCGGCCGCGCGGGGCGGGCTCAGGCCATGCGCCGACGCGCGGCCCTGCTACACAATTCGTCGAAGGCGGACATGCGCCTGCTCGGCCAGAACTGCTCGAGCAGGGGGAGCCGCATGTACATATCGTTACCTGACAATCGCCGTCCGGGCAAGGGGCTCGGGTACCCGGCTTGGAGCTACGAACCCCGGCGCAGCGTGATCGTGGTCCACACGCCCAGGTGCACCCGGTCACCATCAGCGAGCGGGATCGGTTGTTTCACCGGGATGGGCGAGAGATCACCGCCCCGTTCTCAGAGCCCTCATCGATGACCGCCCAGGAGCCGTCGGGCTGGGTCAGGAGCCGGGCATGCTCGCGGGATACGCCGGGATCGGCGGGCGGAACGGTCAGGTCGATCTCCGGGGTGACCGCCCGCGAGCGGCTGTGCCCGCCGATGCGCACCGTGGTGTCGCTCAGCGTGACGCGCCGCGGCTGGTCCGAGGTGGGGAACGTAAATCTCTGCGCGGCCTCACCGGCGGTCTCGAAGCAATCCCGGTCCGGGGTGATGACAGCGCTCCACGCGGGTGATCGGCCGGTGGCGTAGCAGTAGCCGCACTGCTCGCAGAACGGTCCGAACCGCGGATCACCGCAGCCCGAGGACTCGGGGCAGGGCGGCATGGTGGCCTCTTAGCTGCGGCGCAGCGGCGTCCTCTTGGTCGACTCGATGTCGAGTTCCATCCCTTCCCGGGCGTTCATCCGGTGCAGACGGATGGCGCCGGTGTCCGGATCGTAGAGCTGATCGAGCCGAGCGAGCAGGTTCTGATCCTGGCACTGTTCGGCGAGCTTCCGGGCTCGCCCGAGATGGTCAACGGCGCTGTCGGCGTCGCCGCGTTGGTGCGCCGCCAGACCGTCCTGCACCGCCTTGGCCAGCTCGGCCTTGCCGGTGACCAACACGACCTTCGCGTTGAGTGCGGTGGCCTGTGCCAGGTCGCCGGTCGGATAGTCACCGGTCTGTGGGCCGGAGTCGACCCGGCGGGCGGGCTAGGTACAGATTCTGATGCACCGCGCCACGGAACTCGGGTGTGCTGCTCACGAGGCTCCTCCTGGCTGGGTGTTGAGTGGCAGTACGGCGACCGTGATGTTGTCGCGGCCACCACAGCGCAGCGCGACCTCGACGAGCTTCCGAGCCGCGTCCAACGGCGCTTCGGATGCCTCCGCCAGGAGCGCGGCTGCGAGCTCGTCGACGCTGTCGAGGTAGTTCCACGGTCCGTCGGTGCAGACCACGACGATGCCCGGACCACCGGGTTCGACCGTGACGACGTGGGGAACGATCGGGTTGGCGTTGCGGCCCAGCCAGGCCGTGATGGCATGTGCCCGCCGGTCAACGGCTGCTTCGGCGGCACTCAGCGTTCCGGCGGCCAGCACCTGGACCAGCCATGAGTCGTCCTCGGTCAGCCGGACCGACGGTGCCGACTCGGTGGGGAGTCGCGGTATCCAGTACGCCCGGCTGTCCCCGACCCAGCCCACCGTAACCGTGCCGCCAGTCACGACTGCAGAGACGAAGGCGCAGGCCGGGTCGCCTGTGGCGACAGTGTTGCGAGCGCCTGTGGCGACAGTGTTGCGAGCGCCTGTGGCACCCAAGTCTCCCGCTGCGACCCCGACGTCGACCTCGACGCGATCGCGGCGCCGGTCCACCACCCGGGTATCGCAGTGCTCGCAGATCCGGTCCTGCGGGTCCACCGGACCGGTGCAGCGCGAACACCGGTGCGCGGACTCCATCTCAACGTTCCTTGATCGTGGCGTCGAGAAAGCGGGACAGCGCGTCGATCTCCGGTTTTGGATCGGGATCCCCGGTGTAGGCGGCGAAGATCTGTTGTTGCATCTCCTCGCTGATCGTGCTCCATTCCGGAACGGCGGGCCGGGGCCTGGCCGTCGGCAACACGATGTCCAGCAGGGCCATCAACCGGTCGTCGGCCAGGTCGTCGTAAACCGCTTCCAACGTCGGAGCCACGGAAAGGTCGGCCAACTTCCGCTGCGCCTCCCAGGATGTCGACGCGAAGCGGACGAACTCGGTCGCGGCGGGCACGTCATCGGAGAATCTGCTCACCACGAGGTTGTGACCACCGAGCGCGGTGACCGGCTCGGAGCCTTCGAACGTCGGTAGCGGCGCGATGCCGACTTTGCCCAGGACCTGACTGTCCGGATCCTCACTGTTCATCCGCCGGTAGACATACGGCCAAGAGCGCATGAAGACCGCCTGGCCGGACTGGAAGACGCTGCGGGCATCCTCAAGTGTCATCGTGTTGAATCCTGGTGCGTAGAGGCCTGTGCGGTAGGCGTCGTTCATGAAATTTGCCGCACGCAGCGCCGGTCCGGGTTGGAAAAGCACCGATTGGCCATCGGATTCGAGCATCTCGCCGCCTGCGCCCCAGAAGTACTCAAGGTACTGAACCACCACGCCCTCATATTGCGCGCCGTCGGCGACGAATGGCGCGATGCCCCGCTCCTCGCCGACCCTACGGCCGACAGCTATCAGATCCTCCCAGGTGGTCGGTGGTTTTTCCACCAGGTCCGAACGGTAGTAGAGCAGTCCGGCGCTGGTATTGTACGGGGCGGCCCACAATTGCCCGTCCCAGATGGCGGTCTGCACCGCCACGGGTAAGGACAAGCGCTCGATGTCCGCGCGCAGCTCTGCCAGCTCGACCAGCCAGCCGTTCTGGGCGAATTCAACGGTCCAGATCGCGGAGACTTCGAGGATGTCGAATTCTTCGAGTCCGGCGTTCAGCTCCAACGCCATCAGCTGGCGCTGGTCGTCGGCAATTTCCGGCAGTGTCTCCACCCGTACCTTCGGCCCCATCGGATGCAGCTCGTTCCACCGTTCCGCGATGGCTAGGGCGGGTCTCGGGTTCACCGCTGCCCACACCAGCTCCGCTTTCTGGTCGGAATCGGGTGCATCCGCACAGCCTGTGGTGATCAGGACTATCGCGACCAGTAGTGCTGTCCAGCTCGCCAGCGCACGCCTGCTCATGTCCAGCTCCGATTGCGATGGTGATTGGCCTTGTCGATGAGGGTGATCCGCTCTGCCTGGGTGGGGGCCAACCGGGCGAGTTCGCGATAGGCCGCTTCCAGCCCGTCCCGCACGCCGGCCCTGCTCAGTGGACGACCGAGCAAGGTGGTGGGGATCGCGGCGGCAGGTCCGTGCGGCCATGGCCGATCGGCCCGTTCCCAATCGAGCGCGGTCTCGAGCACCTCCACGATCGCCAGTGCCCGCCGTCGCTCATCGAGGTCCAGCGTGTGCAGCTGCTCTGCGGCGGTGAAGAAGTCGGCGGCCGGCGGCTGCCCGCTCGCCTGTCCGTGTCGCCTGGCCAGGACGGCGCACAACCGTGCCGTGACGCCGTAGCGTGAGCTCTCGGGCACGGTCTCCAGCGTGGTGACCATCCCCGGGCGATCATCCAGGGCGAAGCGAGCCCGCGCGAGCCCGAAGGCGGCGCTGACGTAGGACCGGTCGGTCTGCCAGACGGTTTGGTAGTGGCGTGCGGCGAGCTCGGCGTCCCCGGCGCGCTCTGCGCAGAATGCCAGTGCGAGCTTGGGTGCGGCCTCACCCGGCAGGGCATCGAGCACTCCGGCGAACCTCTCCCGCGCTGTCTCGACATCGCTGTCGACCAGCGCGCTGAGCCCGCGCAACCAGTCCACCCGCCAGTCATCCGGCTGTTCCCGGCCCAGCCGGTCGAGGTCGTCGCCGACCTCGGGACGGCGCAGCTCGATCCGGGCGCGCACCACCCGCAGGCGGGTCTCCAGTGAGGGATCGGGGAGCTGGACCAGCACTCGCTCGGTCTCATCAGGATTGTCCGCGCTGATCGCGGCCAGCAGGCCGGCATGCGGATCCTTCGGATCGACCTGGGGGTCCGGCAGGGCCAGCGCCGCCGCGACGGTGTCCGGTTGCTCGGTGGGGAAGGTGTCCGGGTCGACCCCCACGACGCGCAGCTCGGGACCGAAGAGCACCGACGCGGCGGGAAACGGCTGTTTCTCTTCGTGCGCGCGGACTTCACGTAGCACACATTCCAGCTGCTCGGCCATGTCTGCCGCCGAGGCGAATCGCTGCTCCAGATCGGGATTCGTCGCCCGGCGCAGCAGCCCGTGGAAAGAGGGGTGCCGGCGAAGCACCTCGACCTCGTCCGGGATCGGACCGTCGGTAGAGAATTCTGGGAAGGGGAAACTGAGTAGCGCCATCATCCGCCCGACCGGATAGAGATCGGTTGCGACCGAGGGACCGTACTTCGTGATCTGCGGATCCTGATAACCCCGAGTGCCCCACACCGGACTGTCCAGGTCGTCCATCCGGCGAACCGCGCCGAGATCAATCAGCTTGACGCCGACCGTGGAATGGATCACGTTGCCGGCTGACAGATCGCAGTACAACAGCCCCCGGCTGTGCAGATGCTCCAACGCGGCCAGGACTTCCAGGGCGAACCCGCAGACCTGCGCCACCGGGAGGAAGGTGCCCTCGGTGCGATGCTGGTGATGCAGTTCCTTCAACGAGGGACCGTTGAGGTACTCCATCACGATGTAGTCGACATCTGTGCCGGTGCGTGGGTTCGGATGGGTAACCACGGTGTGCACTGTGACGATGTTGTGGTGTTTGGCCTCGGCCAGCGCGGCCAACTCGGCGACCGCCGATCGGCGTTTATCCGCATCGCCGGGATTGATCAGGCCCTTGAGCGCCACCCAATGCTTGACCCGGCGATCCCAGGCCCGGAAGACCCAGCCGAGCCCGCCGTGGTCGATGGCTCCTTTGATTTCGAACTGACCGTCGCCCACGAGCACGCCAGGGCTCAGCGGAGGTCGGAAGGAGAACTCGGTCCCGCACTGGTCGCAGAAGCCTTCGGGCCGGCCTGGTTGACCGTTTCGAGCCCGGCCTACCGGTTGCCGGCAGTGCGGATTCGGACAGAATCGTTTGTCCTCGGGTACGTGCAGGTCCTCGTGCACCGGCACCAGATGGTCGTCGGCAGGCACCGGCGGCAGGCTGACCAGCGGAGCACGGCGGGAGCCGAACCGGGAGCTGCTGCCGCTGGATCCGCGCCCCGACGAGCTCGGTCCGGACGAGCCCCGTCCGGAGCCTGAGGAGTTGGATCTGACCGGGAAGGTGGCCACCTGCGGGATGGTGACGGGCCGGGGAAAGGGGGGCCCGGCCGGTGGCTTGGCAGCGGTTCCGCATCGGGTGCAGTAGCCGTCCTCTCCGACCGGCGCGCCGCACTCCGGCTTGGAACAACTTGCCGGTTCCGGACAGTTCGTCATTTTCCGCCCCCGCTCGCTGTCGTGGCGTTGACCGCGTCCTGGAACTCTGCGACGGCGGCCGCGGCGATGGCCAGGTCGCAGGGAGCGCTCCACAGCAGATCGGGGGCCCGCTGCAGCGTCGCCTCGGCGTCGCGCTCCAGCGCGGCCAGCTCGGTCGCGAGCTGCCGCCAGCGGCCGCGCCGGCACAGCTGCCGGGCGGTGGCCAGCCGCGCACCGGGCCGGTCTCCCGTCGGCACCGCAAGGTCGTCCTCCAGCTTCATCAGGCTCTCCAGGACGGTCTGATCCTCGGCCGTGAGCCGCTCGGCGGCGTGGTCCGCGTCGGTGACGGTGAACGGTGCCATGGCATCAGTCCTGGTAGCGCGGTTGCGGTGGGGCTGGCGGCGGGCCCAGCGCTGCTTCCAGCCAACGCTGGTAGCTCGCCCGCCAGCGACCGTCCTGGATGCGCCGCGCCAGCACCGCGTTGACGAACCGCACCAGGTCCGGAGCGGCCGGGTTGATCGCGACGCCGTAGGGCTCGTCGTTGAGCGGCGCGCCGACGATTTCGGTCCGGGGATCTTGCGCCGCCAGGCCGGCGAGCAGGGTGTCCTCGGTGGACACCGCGTCCACCTCACCGAGCTGGAGCATGACCAGGCAATCCGTCACACCGGGCACACCTACCGGGATGGGACCCGACGGGGTGACCAGAACCTTCTGCAGCGAGGTTGAACCGCGCGCCGCGCAGATCCGCTTGCCGGCCAGGCTGTCCAGATCGGTGACATCGGAGCCGCGGTTCACCAGCACCCGTTGCCGGGCCTGGAGATACACGGTGCTGAACTCCACCTGGGCCCGGCGCGAACAGGTGATGGTCGTGGTGCTGACCACCAGGTCGACCTCTCCCCGTTCAGCGGCCCGGAGCCGTCCGGGGAGGTCGAGCTGTCGGTACATCACCCGCCGGCGATCACCGAAGATCGCTTCGGCGATGTCACCGGCGATGTCGATGTCGAAGCCTTCCAGCTGTCCGCTCTCGGAGTTGCGGGAGCTGATGAGGTAGGTGTCCGGGCCGACGGCGACCCTCAGTTGTCCCCGTTCGGCGATGTCGGCCATTGCCGATCCGGCGGGCATCCTGCCCGGTACGGGCAGCGGCCCTTGTGGACGCAGGCTGGCCACCGGGTCGCTGCAGGGCGTGGCGGGTTGCGATCCGGGCACCGGCGTCTCGGACGGATGCGCGACTGTCGTTGGCTGGCGTGCCGCCGGTGCCGGGGTTGTGGCCGGTTGGCCCCCCGGCTGGTCTGCGGCACTCGCGGCGAGCAGAACGGCGACCAACACCGATGACGCGAGCGCGAATCTGGTACTCATCGGTACTCCTCCAGCCGGCTGCGGATGCCCATGACGACCCCGGCCGCGGCAGCCAATGCCAACGCGCCGGTTCCCAAAGCCAGGCCGGCGAGCCAGCCGTGGGCTTGGTCGATGTCACCCTTGAACGCCGCGCGCTCGTAGTCGAATGCTTCGGTGAGTGCGCAGTCGAGCCGGCCGAACGTGGTGTCTTCGGTGAGCGGGCAGTCGAGCGGGTCGGATGTGGGGGTGCTCAACGCGGTGGCGACCGCCTGGTCGTACTGCCCATCCGCGTCCAGGCGCCGGACCTGCTGGTGCGCTTCCCGGTAACCGAGGGCTTCGTCGATCGCCGCCTTCACCAGCACCTGCCCCTCCTGGTCGGTGGCGAACCGCCGGGCGGCGCCGAGCGCGCCGCCAACGACTTCGGTGCCGCCAACGACCGCGGGGCGGGCACGGGCGAGCAACTGCATCTGTGCTCCGAAGTCGTTCTCGGTTGTTTCACCGTCGCGGGCCACCAGCCCGAGGCTCTCGATGGCGCGGGCCTGTTGCGCCGCGATCTGGGCCGGCCCCAGTGCGTCGGACATGGACTGGCTGTGCCCGAACGAGCCCTGCAGGTAGTCTGTCGAGATCATTCCGGCGACCGTCCACCACAGCAGGCCGGCGAGCACCGTCCCGGTCGCGGCGAGCAAGCCGATGTTGAAGATCCGGTGCGTTCGCTGGAACAGGAACAGTTGCGCCCAGATCAGCCCACTCAGGCTCACCGCGCTCGCCGTGAGTGCGAGAATCGGCACGGCTGCGGCACGCTGGTAGGCATTGTCAAGCTGAGTGGCCTGCCTGCGCTGCAGTTCCTCGGCCATGGGCAGGATCGAGGTCTGCATCAGCGCCGAGGCGCGCTCCAGGTAGGCCACCCCGAGCGGGAGACCTTGCCGGTTGTTCGCCCGGGCCCGCTCGATGAGGCCGGTGTAGACCGGCAGTTGGGCGGCGATGTCGGCGATCCGGTCGGCGGTCACCATGTCCTCGCCGGCTTGGGCACCTGCCTGGGTCAGGTTGGCCGTCGCCCGGGTGACCTGCTCGTCGTAGCGGTTCCGTATCTCGTTGGGCTCCAGGCTGCCGGACAGGAACCCGCTCGTGACCGTGGCGTCCGCGGCAGCCAGCGACCGGTACAGCGTCGTCACGCTGGCGTTGAGCGGTTCGATGCGTTCGGCGAGATCGCGGGTGGCCTCCGCGCGGGCGTATGCCGCATAGGTACCGACACCTCCGGAGAACAGCACTCCGATTACCAGGGCCATCATGGTCATCCGGAGCTTGCCGGGTGTGGTGTGCCAGTCGGTGATCATCCGGTCGAGCCGTCGATGGTGCCGGAGCTGTCCCGGCGGTGTCGGCTCGAGCGCGCCGGCCTGCTGGTTGTGCTGCAACACGATAGATCTCCGGTTCGTCGAGACCTCGATTGCTGATCAGTAGAACCCCCACCGCTCTCCTTGGCCAGAGGGCAGCTCTCACCGCTAGTAGGAAGCTCATCACTATCGAGTTAATGTAGGCCGATGGCAGGTCTGCGCCAACCACAGAGCGGACTGGTGGTGCTGTTTCAGGGCCGCCAGGTCACTCTGTTGTGTCCTATGGATCCTCTCTCCTCTTCACCTTCGGACGGGGTTGCGATCGCACTTTGCGGTTCGGCCATGACGTCTTTGTAGGGAAACCGGACCTGCATATCTCCAGCAACGCAAGCTCGATCCTCTGGGAAGAGGGGCGGCGGGTGGTCTGCAACGGCAGCAAGACCCGGCCGTTCGACGTCATCCTGCGCGGCGTGGCCAATCCGCTGCCGCCCCGGTCGTCATCGGACTCGCGCTCGGAGTGGGCGGTCTCCCTACCAGGCCTGGACATCAGGATGGTCGCGCCGTCCGGACGGTATCTGCTGTCGATCAAATGTGACTCTCCTCGGGCGTTGATCGCCGAAACGACCAGCGATGATGCGTAGACAATGCCGCTGCGGGAGATGAACGACCACGACCGGTTGCTGCTCGCCGCCAAGCTCCTGGCGCTGCCCACGCCGGGCGATGTGGTCGGCAATCGAGAGGCCGCTCAGTACGCCACCGCCGCTCGGCCGTGTCAATCATGAACCGGCGTAGGAGTTCAGCTGCGCTACGGCTTGCAACACGGCATTGAGATACCCTTTCGGACCGAAGTGGATCTGTTGCCAGTCCCCCTACAGACCACCGAATTCGTCGACCCCATGTTCGACGAGGAGCACCACGGGTTTCTTCAACGCCGGCGCGGCGCCTTTCTCCTCCAGTAGCCATGGGCTGGTCGTGTAGTTACCGTCGACCTTCTCCTTGTCCCGTGTCATCGGACAGACGATTTAATCCGCCTCGGCGATCCGCTGCGGGACGGCCTGGCTGACATACGTATTAGCCGGGCTGCCGATCGATGCCGTGAAGCCCTTCTTCTCCAGGAGTCGGGTGAGACCGTCCACGTACTCGTTCTCCGCGAATCTGTGTGACAAGAAGACCGTGCGCCGAGGCGTCGGGGCTTGCTCCTGGGGAGCTACCAGCGATATTGCCCTGCCCAGATCGGCACTGAGCTCGGCGGTGATGGTCGCCTGACTTCTGCCATCTCCTGTTCGAACCATCGCTTTGATTCTCTTCAGGCTCTTCGCCGAGATTGTCCAGCTGAGCTTGGAGATGCAGCCGGTGAGCATGGCCCGAACTTCGTCCGGAAACGCCGCTATGGGTGTTTTCTTGTCCAAGGAACAGTAATGTGAGAACCGCCTGTGCTCTCCGGAGAAGAAATCCGCACGGCGAGACAAAATTCGATGCTTTGTCGAGTCCGAGCGAAAGCGGATCTATCACGATAGTGTTGTAATCACCCGCGCGCAGTTCTCGCTGAGCTTCTTCGGTGTTGTGCGCTACGGCGATGCGCTGATCCCGTGCCACCTGGTCGGTCAAGGCTCGGACGACAGCTTCGTCAGCCTCGACCACCAGGGTTGACACAGGATTGACAAAGGAATCTCACCCGCAGACTGGGCAAGGGGCATCGCACCGCATATGGCGATCATGCCTCCGCGATGCGAAGGTGTTCTCGGGGATCCGCCTTCACCGGAGGTGACGATGAGTACGGCGGTGCAGCGGGTGACCTCCCTGGCGGGAGACCCGGCGTGGCTCGTGAGCGGGTACGACACCATCAGACGACTACTCGTCGATCCTCGGCTGGGCACGACCCATCCCGACCCCGAGCGTGCCTCGCACCTTTCCGAGTCGGTCATCTTCGGCAAGCCCAGACCGTCATCGGCGACCGAGCGGGAAGATCACGCGTATATGCGGCGCCTACTCAGCCGGTCATTTTCCGCCCGCCGGCTGGCGGCCCTACGACCGCGTGTGCAGCACCTGGTCGACGGCCTGCTCGACGAGCTCGGCGGCAAGACCCCGCCAGCGGACCTGCATGACGCGATATCGTTTCCGTTGCCCGCGCTGGTCATCTGTGAACTGCTCGGCGTGCCCTACACCGACCGCGAAGACTTTCGCCGCTGGTCCGACGAGGCCGGCGACATCACCGATCAGGCCCGCTCCCTCGCCGGGCTCGGCGCGCTGTGGCAGTACATCGGGCAGCTCGTACAGAAAAAGCTGGAGCAGCCCGCCGAGGACGTCCTGTCCGACCTGGCCGCGGTCCACCGCGAGAACCCTGTGGCACTCACCCTCGACCAGGTCGCGGAGTTGGGCGCTGCGCTGCTGTTCGCCGGTCACGAGACGACGGTCACCGCAATCGACAAGGGTGTTCTGCTGCTGCTCACCAATCCCAGCCAACGCGAGGCGCTGCGACGAGACCCCGAGCTGATACCCACCGCGGTCGAGGAGATCCTGCGGGTTCCCGTTCCGGTGCCGAACCCGGATACCGGGCGGGCCACCGGTCTACCCCGCTGGACCAACGCCGAGGTCGTCGTCGACGGCGTCACCATCCCCGCCGGGGATCTGGTGCTTCTGGAGTTGCAGGACGCCAACTACGACGAAGGCGTCTTCGGTACACCCCACGAGTTCGACGTGACCCGGGCGAACAACCCACATCTGACCTTCGGGCACGGCGCCCACTTCTGCGTCGGCGCCCCACTCGCCCGAATGGAGCTGCAGGCGCTGTTCAGCAGCCTGTTCACTCGCTTCCCGACTCTGGAACTCGCGGTGCCGGTCGAGGAGTTGCGTCCCCGCAGTCACCTGCTCACCGGTGGCCTGGAGACGCTTCCGGTGACCTGGTAATGGCCTGAGTCGCGCCGGGAATTAGCTCAGGCCCGTAGGCCCACGCTCGCTGCGGTGGTGGTCCAGCATGCCGGGCAGGTCGGCCACAGCCACTCGGCATCGCCCACCGGCTCTCGCTTCAGGCGTTGCCCGCACAACGTAGCGATCAGCTCGCCGCGCGGCACGTTCCGATCCTGGGTCCTGATCGCGTGGCGTTGACCGTCGACGGGCAACCAGAAGAATGATCGTGGCTCAGGAAAGATGGCCGCCGCAGCACGGGTTGGGTCGATGCGCACTCTGCTGAACCTCCCCGAAGCGACGAGCGTGGCAGTGCCCACGAAGAGCCCTTCGTTTCAGCCGGAGAAATGGTTCATCCCTGCACTGCGACAGCGAGCCGCCGTCTTGTGGTCCGTCCCTCAGCAGCGCGCCTACGGCGCTGAGCTGCGCCAGCGGGGGCGGCT
>JBOHHD010000071.1:0-7687 GCA_050700515.1 Pseudonocardiaceae bacterium | reverse complement strand
CGCTCGGTTCAACGCGGCCTGCTCGCCGGGCAGCTCCGCGAACCGGGACAGCCTGCCTGCCAGGGTGGCGGCAGCCGTCAACCTGCTGGAGTGCGGCGCAACGGCGTACACCGACTCCGCAAGCAGGCATGCTTTGCGCAGATCAATCTCGACCGAGGTCCGTTCATAGCGGTTCATGAGGTCGATGCCGAGGTTGTGCATCATGTCGATCATCAACGAGGGCGTGTCTGTCAGCTTCTCGACCGCCGCCTGGCGCGTGGCGATGGCGTGATCCAGCTCCCCGGCTCTCAGCCACGCCTCGGCTAACTCATCGACTACGGCCGCCCACTCGAAGCTGCCGGGCGTGGTGGCCTTAACCGTGGCCAATGCCTGGGCTACATCGTCGGAGATCATCCGTGATCGCCCTGTCGAGGTTCGGGTCCCGGGATGTCGTCGTTGCCCGGTCGTGCGTTCAGGCCGTGTATGAGTCGGTTGATCCGTTCCCTGCGTTCAGGGGCTGTTGCAACATTGGTGTTCGGCTTGCTGATGCGCGGAACGCGGAACGCACCTGCCACTGCCAGATCGCGGTAGGCCCGGCGCACCGCGTCGGCGTCCTGAGCGCGAAGAGCACCCTCGAACCGGTCGAGGATCGAGTCGACCTGCTGCCACCGCGCGGTGCTCAGCCGCCAGTCGTCGCAGTCGCGCAGTAGTTCAACCGCGTGTGCCCGCGTTCGATCGTCCAGGTCGGGCACTGCTTCATGCCGTGTCACGGTATCTCCAAGCCGGTCACTTCGCGGGCAGCCGGAACCGGTTCGCACGCAGTTCCAGCAACGGCACGACAGCGAGCAACGCCCTTGTGTAGGCGGCTGCTACCAAGGCCGCGTAGTTTCGCCACGCGTTGCCGGTGCGTCGGTCGCCGTAGTCGCTGATGCCCCGGACGACGAACCACTCCCTGCCCTCGGCGAAGCTCGCCTTGCCGACGCCGGTGGCCTCCATCTCGATGGCCCGCAGGTTGTGCAACGCAGCGAGTGCGTCGCGTTCGGCAAGGTTGCGCAGTGACCGGTCGGCACTGCCGATCCTGCCGTGGTGCACCTTGGGTCTGCCTGACCGATGCCCGGAGGTGTCCGGGTCTGGGTGCGACGTGGTTGCTGCGGCGTCGTCAGCTCCGTAGAGGAGATCCGTGTCCGGATGCGGCCGGGCGACAGCGACCTCGCCGTGCTGATCGACGAGCTGAGCCGCACCGTGCCGGAGCTGCGCGCGCGAACAGCGGTCACGACAAGGCGGCAGCTGTACCGGGTGCCATGTTCTGAATGCCTCATCGGAGTGATCCCCGGCAGCATCCGACAAGTCCGGGATGTGGACATCTGGGTCAACAGCGAGAACACCGACTTCCAGATGGCACGACCTACCGAGTTCAGCGTGTCGGCCATCATCCGCTATTGGGGCGCGTTCCGCGACGAGACGGGTCGAATCGTCGAAGACGTGATTGCGGACGACTTGCGCGCCCGGGTCGGCGATCGAACGCCGGTCGCTCCCGGCACAGCGGTGGTCACCGGATCGGGCGCACTTCGCGAGACCCACAACGTCACCAAGGTGATCCATGTAGCCGCCGTGCAGGGCGAGCCCGGAGCTGGCTTTCGGCAAGTACGCAACGTGGAGTGGTGCGTGACCAGCACCCTGGCGCAGGCGGAGCGCATCGCAGGCACCGGTGACGCACGGTCTGTGTTGTTCCCCATGCTCGGAGCAGGCATGGCACACGCGGATCTGGCGTCGACCGCCTCCGTGATGGTGACGGGCGTGCTGGATCACCTATCTCGACACCGGGACACGCTGCTGCAGCGCGTCTTCCTGTTGGGCTACAACGAAGCCGAACGTGCTGCACTGCAGTCCGTGCTTCGAGAGGCGACGACTGCGCTCGAGGTCAGACCTGATCCGCCGAGCGGAGAGTGAGCTCGCTGATGGTGCGGCAGCACCGATTGCCAATGACGTAGGCGACCGCTTCGGCAAAGCCGGGTTCGAGTTTCTCCCCGTCCCCCAGCATCAACGTCGCCGAATAACCCTCGACCATCGCCCGCGGGCCGCGGGCGATGACCGAGGGGGTGTAGTCAACTGCGGTTGCACCGGAAGGGCCGATGCCGTGCAGATCCATGATCGTGGACCCACGGGCGGTGACGAGCTCGTGGAGATCCTTGTCGGCGATCTTGCTCTTCTTGTCAATTCCCTCTAGCTCGCTGATCAGCCCGGGCCGCGAGCCGGCGACGCGTCTTGCCGACCAGGTCGTGGGGCTTGATTTTCGCGACCAGGGCACGGGCCTGGTCCGCGGACAGGAACTTCTTTGCTCCACCGGGGATGAGCTCTACCAGCAACCGATACGATCAGTTGATCGTCTGCGTCCGCGCACGGCCGAGCTCGTCGCGCCGGTCCACCAGCGTCCCCCATCACCATCAGGTTTGTGGGATCTCGCCGATCATGCTCAGCCTTGCGCTCTCGGTGACCCCCTGACCGGTCACACCGACTGGGTGTGCTCGGTGAGGTTGCCCCGGATGGGCGCACGCTGGCCACTGCCAGCGACGACAACACGGTGATCTTGTGGGATCTCACGGGGCTCAACGATCTTCGGGATCATGTGGTGGAGCATGCCTGTGCTATTGCCCCAGGTGGCATGGGCCGTGACGAGTGGGACCGTCGTACCCGGGGACCGTCGTACCCGGGGACTGCCGTACCAGGAGACCTGCCCTGGCTGATGGCGAGTGTCAGGCGGCGAGGGTGATGCGGAGGCGGTCGCGGTGGTGGGCGACTTCGGGGAGGTTGGCGTGGGGTTCGGTGAGGCGGCGCAGGTCGTGGAGGTCGTGGATGGCGCGGCGGGAGCGGAGGATGACTGCTCCATCCAGGGCCTGGGCACCGAGTGTGGCAGCTTCGCGGGGGTCGCCGGTGGCCATGATCAGACGGGCGAGCCTGATTTGACCCCGCAGGCGAGGGCGGCCTCCGGGCAAGGTGACGATGGCCGTACTCAGCCGGTCGCGGGTCTCGATGATGTACTGGCTTTGGCCCTGCATGCCGAACTCCCACAGCGCGCTACCACTGAGACCGAGATGGAGAGACTCGGTATAAGAGGCCATCCACGGCGGATCCTCAGCCGAGTGGGCGTGGCTGAATGCTTCGTCGGCGGCACCGACGGCGCGCAAGGCATCTTGGGTCTCGCCGAGTTTGGCCAGGTCGCGGGCGCGGCTGTTGTGCAGCAGGGCGCGTTCGGTGGCGGTCAGCCGGGTGGCGCGTCCGGCCAGCGCGGAGTCGGTGAGGGTCAGGGCGGTGTCGGGGTCGCCGCACCAGGAGGTTTGTTCGGCCATCGAGCACAGCACCTGGGCGCGCAGGTGCCAGTCCCCGGCCTCTTCCGCGCACGCCAGCGCGAAACTGTAGGCCCGTCGGGCGTCCTCATGCGCGAAATCGTCGTACGCCATATACCCCGCCGTCTCGGCGAATGAGCCCACCGCGGTCAGCAGTTCACTCTCGATCGACTCGGGACAATGGGCGTTGAGCAGCTCGGCACAGTAGCGCAGCTGCGCGGTGGCGGCCTCGTGCATCAGTCCCCCGCCGTAACGAGTGTCCCACCCTCGGAACGCCTCGACGCTGGCGCGTACCCCGGCGATGTGGTCCCGGCTCACCACGGACGGCACCGGGGTGGGTTGGGTGGGCACGAGCAATGCCACCAGTGTCGCTGGGCCACTGACCGCGGCGGCGCTGACCCCGAGCCCGGAGCGGATGAAGTGCTGGCGGTCCACCCCTCTCACCATAGTGCGGCCCCGGCGGGGGCGGCGGAACCCCAGTTCCGCGTCGGTCTTGACCCCCAGGACCGCCCGGAATCCCGCCCGCCGCAGCGGGTCCTGGGGCCAGTGAATCCGGCCCTGCTCCAACTTCCCGATGTAATTGGCGTCCAGTTCGATCAGTCGGTGGGGATCGGTGTGGTCGAACACCCACTGATTGACCAGCTCGGCCAGTTCCTGGCGGGAGAGGTGGTCCCCGCTGGCGTTGGGTGATGCGACGTTTTCCCGGGCCCGGCGCAGCAGGTCATTGGGCTTGCCCACACCCCATCCCTCCCCATTCGACATGATCAACCGGTGTGATCAGCGCAGCCAAGCACCATCCACCACCACCCGGCCACCCGTTCGATCAAACCGCCCCCAAACCTCCCGCAATCCTCCCCCTGACAGCATGACACGGGAGCTTCCTCTAGCCCGCCCAGTATGAAGCTACTCGTTGACGCCGATCTTTCTCCGCGAGTAGCGGCCCAGCTTTGCGATGGTGGTTACCATGCGTCCCACGTTCAAGATCACGGGCTGCTGAACGCCAGCGACGAGGCGATCCTGCCCACGCCCTCGAGGCGAACCACGTCATTGTCTCTGCGGACTCCGACTTCGCCACAATGCTCGCGCTCACCGGTATGTCCTGCCCATCGCTGATCCTGTTGCGATCCGCCGACCGCAACGTCTCCGACGAGCAAGCGCAACTTCTGCTCGCCAACTTGCCGGCGGTTGTCGAAGATCTTGATGCTGGATGCGTTGTCTCGACCAGCCGGAACCACCTGCGAGTGAGATCCCTTCCCCTCCAGCGCTGAGCTGACTGCCGACCTCGGTGACCAGACAGTTTGTAACGCGCCTCCTGGCCCGGATGATCGACCCGGCAGCGGCGATCGAAGCGGCCCTCGACCCCTGCGGTCTCATCGCCCGGAACCCCGAGTCCCGCACCGAAGAGGCGATCCGGATCGTCGGATACTCACCAACCGCCGCCCGGCGATGGCGAGAGACGTACGCGACCGAAGACGAGGAGGCATGATGACCATCCCCGGTCCAGGGCTACTCGACAGAATCACGACCGAGGCCGAGCACGCCGAGGCCACCCGCGATCTACCCTACGATCAAACCATTCCCAACCCTCCCGCAATCTTCCCCCTGACAGTGCGACAACGGCCTGTTTCCGAGTTCTCGCGCTGGTCAACCGCCTCGTCCCTGCGGGTGGGCCATACTTGGTGCCATGACCGTCATTCCCGGTGATCAGCGTCCGCTCTCCGAGGTGCTGGCCGTCCTGGAACGCAGCCAGGGCAGGCTCGACATCGCCCAGGGTGGGCACACGGTGGCGGCGCTGGTGTCTGCGGACTATCTCGAATCGCTGGAGGAGACCATCGCGGTGGCCACCGATCCGGAGCTCGTGGCGGCGATCGCTGAAGGAGAGGCTGAACTCAATGCCGGGCAGGACATACCCGCTCACGACATCGAAGCCGAGTTCCTGAACCGGCCGTGACTACCCGCTACACCGTCACCTACGCGCCGCGTGCTCAGCGGGACTTGCGGGAAGCTACCGGAGAAGATCGTGACCGCGTGTCGAGTTCATCAGCGCTGTCCTGACCGTGAACCCCTATCGGGTGGGCAAGCCACTCACATCATCATGGGAGGGCTTCTACTCGGCTCGGCGCTCCGAGTGGCGGATCATCTACCGCATTGATGACCACCGGGTCCTCATCGAGGTCGTCACCATCGCGCATCGCACCGACTCCTACCGGCCACACTGAATCAATAGAGCATGTGGCGGAGCGGGCCTGTGCTATTGCCCCAGGGGGCCTGGACCGTGCCGAGTGGGATCGTCGTACCGGGGCGCTGCCGTACCAGGAGACCTGCCCTGGCTGAGGGCGAGTGACGTCAGGCGGCGAGGGTGATGTGGAGGCGGTCGCGGAGGTGGGCGACATGCGAGGGCGGCCTCCGGGCAAGGTGACGATGGCGGTTTACAGCTGCGGCGTTTCGTCAACTAGTTGCCTGGCGTTCTGTCAGATAGGTTGTCCTGATGGTGGTGAACCGGAACGCTGTATTGCAGGTCACCGAGCTACTTGAGGCGTTTCGGCGAACTACCTCGCTGACCGGGCGATCTCTGAAACGCTGGCCGGACGGGCCGGGCGGCTCGTGTTGTGGCCGCTGTCGGCCGGCGAGCGGCTGGGCATCCGGGAGACCTTCCTTGATCATCTGTTCCAATCCGACGCCTGGCCGCCCCCCGCGACGACCACGCCGGGCCGAGCAGAGCTGATTGCCTGGATTCTCCAGGGAGGCTTCCCGGAGGTCGTCACTCAGGAGATGCCGACCCGGCAACGCCGACGCTGGTTCGACGCATATGTCTCCGATGTGGTGTCCCGGGAGGCCCTGCGACCGCTGGCCGAGATCAGACTCGAAAACGAGCTACGGAGTGTCCTGCGGCTGCTCGCCGCGCGCGCCGCAGGCGAGCTGATCATCTCGGACGTGGCTTCCGACGTTCAACTCGCCCGGGAGACCACCGCTGACTACATCGGCCTGCTCGAAGCGTTGTACCTGGTTGTCCGGTTGCCCGGGTGGGCGACGAGCCACACCACGAGAGCCAAGCGCAGACCCAAAGTCCTGCTGGTGGACAGTGGACTGGCCGCCGATTTGTGCGGAGCGGGCGAGGCTGATTTTGGACCGAGGGCCGATGGCCGGATCGCGGGCGCGTTGTTCGAGACGTTCGTGGTGACCGAGGTGTGCAAGCAGACGGGCTGGAGCGAGCGCGCCGTCGATCTTCATCATTTCCGGGACCGTTACGGCGCGGAAATCGACCTCATCGTGTCCGACCGCCGGACGGGAGAATTCGCTGCGGTCGAGGTCAAACTCACCTCCACCCCCACTGAGCGGCACGCCAGGACACTCGCGGTGTTCCGCGACCGTTTCGGGACGCGATTCACCGTCGGACTGGTGATCCATACCGGCACGCACACCCTGCCATTGGGGGAGCGGTTGTGGGCGGTTCCGGTCAGCGCATTGTGGCGCGACGATCCCGTGGAGGGCGTGCGCCCCTGATGACGGGTTCACCCCGCCGCTCCCGGGCTGGAGATTTCCCACTCGACGTCGAAGTCGTGGTGCGCGTGGCGTACCCGCCGATCGTGCGGGTGCCCGATCTCGTGGTCACCAAGGTCGGGGCAGGCGATCAGCGACTGGTGGCGTCGGATGTGCTGCTCGCTGTGGAGATCAGCTCGCCAGGGTCGCGCAATGTCGACCTGCGCCTCAAGCCGTGCGAGTACGCGGAGGCGGGAATCCCGCACCACTGGCTCGTGGACCTCGATCCGCCTGCCCCGTCGATCACCGTGTTCCACCTCGGCGCGCCGGATGAGGGGTAAGTTCCGGAACGTCACGTCTTGTGGTCATACGGATACACACCCGGTGCGGCGGTCGGTGGGGGAGGTGCGGTGGCCAGGGTCTTCATCGGTTACGCCCGCGAGGATCTGGCCAGGGCACGCGAGGTGCGCCGTTGGCTGGTCGACAGCAGGCACGAGGTGTTCTTGGACCAGGACCCGCAGGACGGGATCCCGGTCGGGGAGCCGTGGCGGCAACGGTTGGGCGAGCGGTTGCGGTGGGCCGATGCGGTGGTCTGCCTGATCACCTCGGCGTCGGTGGCGTCGAGTTGGTGCACCGCCGAGGTCGTGGCGGCTCAGGCGCGGGGCAGCCGGTTGCTGCCGCTGCGCGCCGAGCCGGAGATCGACCATCCGCTGCTGGCCGACGTCCAGCACACCGACCTGACCGAGGATCCGGACGCGGCACGGGCCGCGCTGCTCGCGGCTTTGCGCCGGATCGATGCCGCTGGGGGCTCGAGCTGGCCCGATGGCCGTTCCCCGTTCCCGGGGCTGCGCCCGTTCGAGGTCGACCAGCATCGGGTGTTCTTC